>DASTIZ010000209.1:0-7434 GCA_035717045.1 Chitinophagaceae bacterium | reverse complement strand
CATGAAGACTCGAAGAAAAGAAGTTTGAACTACGATGCATCTGCGAAGTATTTAACGCCTGATAAAAGAGTACCTGCGCTAACGGTGAACCCGCCTTCGGAAAATGCTACTGTAAGAGGAAATTAACCCTGGATCATGCTTAATTTACTACTTTGTTTGCACAGCTGCTGCTTGCAAAGGCTTCGGGTTTGGCCTTAAACGCAAATCCCATCCCAAGGATATAGCCCATCGCCTCTTTAAGGGCATCATTACTTTTGAAATGAGGATTGGTATTGATGTCGGCATGAACTTCCATGTCAACATCATATTTTGTGAAGAGGTTGCAAAGCTCATAAGCGATCTCAATACTCTTGGCAACTTCGAGCAACATTCGCTCTTTGATGGTGAATTGCTGTTTTGTTTTTTCATTGTGAATGAACATGAACCCTCCATGCCCCTCCCTTAAAAAAACAATTACGGTCGCATATTCAGTTTCTTTTCCTTTTACCTGGGAGTCGGTGCCAATGCAGACTTTTAGACGGAAACCTTTCGCGGTCTCCCGTTTTATTGCAGTTTCAACTGCTTCATAGATTGGGATCTCTATTGCTTCGCCATTGAATTTTCGCCAGCGCATAAAAAAAGGTTTTTCTAAGTTATAGAAAAACCTTCATAATCTCAAAAGGGTACGGACTATTGTTTGGTAAACGAACTATCTTTTAAAGAATTTTTCACTCCACTGCTGCTCTCCATCAGTGAACCGGATGATATAAACGCCTGATGTTACAATTCCTGTGTTTATGCTGGTATATCCTTTATCAATATTTCCTTTCGTTAGCATTCTGCCTTTTTGATCGATAACCTGGTATTGGCAGATAGCGGGGCTGTTGACAATAAGACTACTGCTTGTTATTGCATTGCCGATCAATTGTGGTTTTGCAGATCGGCCTGGCCGTATCGCAATTACATTTGAGTAGTATTCCTTTGAATTATCAAGCGTCACATGCATACGATAAAGCAAAGGACGGGTGTCAGGAGGACGGTAGCTGTACGTTCTTAATGCGTTGCCGGGTTGATCAAGGGCTGTAAAGTTTATTCCGTTTGCAGATACTTCAATAACTTGTTTCATAACCTGTTCATCAGCTTCTATCATCCAATTCAGCGTGTGCAGATCACCATCTAATCTTCCGCGGAGTTCAAGTCGCCGGATCGGCAATATACTGCCATCAGTAAAGGTGGCTTGCAGCGAATAAGAGCCAAGACTTCCATATTCAGGTGCATAAATATTTCCCTTACCGTCTATGCGCAAATAATAAGTGCCGGCGCTGATGAACGTATCAATAACCGAACTCAGTAAGTTGCCCGGATTATAAACACCAATAATGGTATAATTGACATCAAGGAACTCAACCTGGAGATCCAGGTCTGATCCCGAGTTTGATGCGCCCACATTATAGGGTACTGCATTTAATTCCAATCTGCCGAACTCTGACAATGTGAATTTGAAAAGATCTTTATCGTCATTCTTTTCGACTACACCACTAATGGTAAACTGGTTATCACTATTAAAATTGGCAACGGTTGCTGATGAATAGTTGTCAGTATGGTCATCACCGCGATAGCCGAAACCATTTGTGGCATTGGTAATAATGGTCAGGTCAGATTGTATGCTGTTGCAACCAAGTGAATTGGGACCACTGTTCCATAGCGTCATATTTTGGCCATAACCTGCACCCATGATCGGTGCCCAACCAATTTCACCACTACCTGTTCCCCAATTGTAGTCTGATGTTTTTACACAGCTCGCATTGTACGTACTTTGGTGCCTTAATCCCAGCGTATGCCCGGCTTCGTGTGACGCAGCTTCCGCAATATTTTTAATATTGTAATTCAATAACGCAGAAAATACAAAGCATGGAGTATTATCTCCCCATGTAAATGAGTTAATATAGGCTACTCCACCGGCACCACTTCCATACCATTCATTCGACGTAGTTATTAACACACGAATTCTTTTGTTTGCAGGGGCCGAGTTGTATTTCGTCTCATCGGTGGTTACATTGATATTAAAAGGGCGATAGTCTTCGGCTACCCGGTTAAAAACTTCGGTGATGCCAGCATTGCTAAGTCCCGCAGGATTGCAGGTGAAGGCGCCGCTCACATTCCACATTGTTCCCGACACGATGTGCCCGTCAAAATCCAAAAAGATAACAGCAGAGGCACTTGTATAACTATTCAGGCTCACTTGTGATCTTGACAAAGAGGCACTGCTTAGGGACAACAACACTAAAACGCATTTGTAAAGATTTTTCATAACACACGGATTTGGGTGACGTCGAATTGCATGTAAAAGGGGTTTATTCATTTACCAGATCATAAAAACCTTTTTTTATGAAATAATATTGACCATTTTCCATTGTGATCTCGTAAGCATCTCCATGCTGAAAACTGATAATACGACCTATATAAGCAACCGTTCCATCTTCTTTTGTAAGCTTTGAAAATGATAAAGCGGCGCCGGGGAAATTTGTTGATCTGATCACAACACTCTGTAAAGTGTTTTCAAATTTGGTAGCAACAGAACTTACCACACCCTGGAAATTTGTATTCTCTGTAAACGAAAACGACACAGTATTTCCTACCTCTGATTGCAACAACCCGGAAAGGTCATTGACACGACAAGTAATTTTTTCAGGTAGATTTTGGAACAGTGAGGGCCTGTTCATATCCGGCTCACGAACGGGGGGATTTTGTGCGCTCAGTTTTAGACTTACAAGGAATACGGACAGGCAGATCATGCCTTTGGCAAGGTTCTTCATTGGATACAATTTTTTGTTTAAATAGGATATCAATAGACAACAGACCTTCTGTTGCAGTATTCAGGCGAACTACGGACAATGATTTAACGGTATTGGATATACTTTATTTTTTTTCACGAAGCGAAATCAAATGTTTTTTTAATAAGTAAGACTACGGCTGTGCAATCGTACAATTGCTTAATAGTTAATACTGCCCTGTTGAAAGTAATACCAATGTGCAGGCTTCCATTGGTTTAATCCCATTTTTTATCGCGAGGTCCGACAACTCGTCGTTTTCAGCGCCGGGGTTGAAGATGATGCGTTTGGGTTTTAGCGAAACAATATAATCGTAATACTGCTTTTGATGCATCGGGTTTAAATAAAGCGTTACCGTATCTACATTATCAAAATTCTTTTTTTCTTTTTCGATGGGTATACCGGCCACGAGGGCCGTTTTCTTTCCAATGGCGACCACAGGATGTCCATAATCCTTTAATCGGTGTAACGCAAGATAACTGTAACGGGAGGGATTGTCCGAAGCTCCTAAAACAAGTGTTTTTTTCTTTTCATTCATAAAATAAATCTATCCAAATACCAACACTGTACCAAGTCGATAAATCAGGCCAGGCTGATCCATATAAAATTATGCTCAGGTAGGCACAAAAAATCGAGAAAAAGATATGAACTGAAGTTCAAATGATTTTCCCCGCCAAAGTATTGCAGAATAGCCAAGGAATTACATGAATAGATTGGTGGTCCCAGATAGTCCAAATCCCAAGGAGGCCCACATACCATTTACAAAGACGGCCATTATCATCAAAAACAAATATCCAAATTTCATGATCCATGTTTTGATTTTGTTAACCCATCTAGCTCATTTCGTAGAAAGATAAATCCGATGAGTTTAGAATATATCCACCAATAATATACTGCTGCTGCAAATGCGCCGACCAATGAAGTCACAAACAGGATTTCGGCGACACTCGGGTCCGTAAAAGATATTAACCAATAGGAAAAGAAAAATATTACAAGGTCGGTAAGACAGATTGTCCAGTAAAGTAAGATCCGCCGGGCAAAACCAGACCGGGCAAAACTGTAACTATTAAGAATCGAGCTCAGTAATTGCCAGCAGCCAAGAATGAATAATCCGGGCAGGACCCCTCTTTCACCAGACAACACAAAACAGGGTAAAAGGATAACAATTACCCCCAGCAACTGGCCATAACAATCTATTTTTCTTAAGAGCAACATCTGAAGTATTTTAAAGTTTCAGAAAAAAATGAAAATTGAATATCAAATAAAAACCGGTTTCCCGGTTTACAGGTCTCTCTCCATACCTGGTGAGGGCAAAGGTGCTGTTACTTAAAGACCTTCATGAGATTACTTACAAACCAATTTTCTTCCGCCTTGATCATGATGTCCAGCGTTTTGTCCGCCTGTAGTCCCAACCTTTTAATGCTGCCTACTGTATCAACAAAGGTTTTTACCTTTTTATCTTTTTTATCTCCTTCTACGTCCTCCAGTTTGTCGAGCAATTGCATCATCGGTTCAAGTTCTCTTTTCTTTCTTTCTTTCACGATCTGTTTTACTACTTTCCAGATATCTTTTTCAGCGGTAAAAAACTCTTTTCGTTCCCCGGGTAATATCACTCTTTCTACAAGGCCCCAATTGATCAATTCCCGGATATTCATATTTGTATTGCCCCGGCTAATGTTTAATTCTTCCATTATATCATCCTGGGTGAGTGGATCAGGACTCACCAATAAAAGCGCATGAATTTGTGCCATCGTACGGTTAATCCCCCAATGTGTGCCGAACGCACCCCAGCTGCTGATGAAATGTTGTCTTGCTTCGGTAAGTTTCATGATCCAAAACTAAAGCAAGTGTTTCGAAGTTTCAAAAAATATTGAAAGTTTATTTTTTGTAGAAAAATAGGAGGCGTATCGGGATTAAGCCAGATCAGCTTTCTTCGAAATCGTCTTCTTTTATAAACAAATTGAAAACACGCCCAAAAATACCAAGGACCGCGGCCAGGATAAGTGATCCGATAGACACCTTAAAAAATACGTCTGTATACCTGTCGTTTAAAATAAACAGGAGCCAACTGAACAAAAAAATATACACTCCTTCATACAGGAAGATGTCGAAGACTCTGTTATAGTATTTCATAGAAATTGCTGCATTAATAAAAGTACAAAGCCAATATGCCTTCCGGGAGTCTTTTGCGGTGCTTTTTTAAAAAATTAGGGGAAATACTCTGGCAGCTGAAATTACACATGTGTACTTTGCTATGAGCAACTACCTGGAAAAGAGTAAATATTCAATGCATTAAATCAAACGAGCATCCCGATTGGGTTTTCCATGAATTTTTTCACGGTTTGAAGGAAAGCTGCACCCACTGCACCATCAACACTGCGATGATCGCAACTGAGTGTGACTTTCATAATATTGGTTACGCCAAAACCGTCAGCTTTTTTAATGACAACCTCTTTTATCTTTCCTACAGCAAGGATACAACTGTCGGGCGGATTGATGACCGCCGTAAATTCTTCGATATCCATCATACCAAGATTACTGATGGTAAACGTGTTACCCGAGAACTCATGGGGTTGCAGTTTTTTATCCCTCGCTTTAGTGTAAAGCTCTTTTGCCTCGGCTGCTATTTGAGAAAATGATTTTTGATCGGCAAATTTTATTACAGGGACTATCAATCCCTCAGGCACTGCCACAGCACTACCAATATGAATATGCTGATAAGTTCTTATAAAATCTCCCATCCACGATGAATTCACGGCCGGATGCTGGCGCAATGCCATTGCGCATGCTTTGATGATCATATCCTGGAACGAGATCTTGACAGGGCTGAATTCATTCATCTGTGTACGGGCCGCAATGGCATTATCCATATTGACCTCTATGGTCAGATAGAAATGCGGAGCCGAAAACATGCTTTCACCCAACCGGCGCGCTATCGTTTTCCGCATCTGACTATTCGGAGTATCCGTGAATTTCTCTTCTGTTACCGGAATGAATTGGGAAACGGTCATCGCCTTCGGCATGCCTTCTACGACCGGAGCCTGCTGGGCACCTGGTGTTGCCTGTTTAGCCGGGGCGTCCGGCTGTTGACTGCCAACTGAAGATTGAGAACTGAAACTATCAACATCAGCCTTTACTATTCTTCCGCCATCGCCGCTACCGTGTACGGTTTTCAGGTCAATTCCTTTTTCCTTTGCCAGCTTTTTTGCAAGAGGTGATGCTTTCAATCTTCCGTTACCATTTGATTGATCAGGTGCAGCAGTTGCCTGTTGTTCAGCACCGGCTTCCGGTTTAGCCGTTGCTTTTGAACTGCCGGCTGCCGACTGTGAGTCTACTTTTCCTTTAGCAGCCGCCACAACTGCATCAACATCCACCTTGCCCTTTTCCCCGATAATGCACAATAATGCATTCACTTGAATTTTTTCTCCTTTTGCAGCACCCTGATAAAGCAATGTTCCGTTTTTATAACTCTCCAATTCCATCGTGGCCTTATCAGTTTCTATCTCGGCAAGTATATCTCCTTTCTTTACCTTATCACCCACATTCTTATGCCATGCAGCGATCACGCCTTCAGTCATCGTATCACTTAACCTTGGCATCAAAACCACTTCTTCCATTTTTGAAATATCCACAGTTGCTGTATCAGCGGCCGGTTTTTCTGGTTGTTTACTGCCAGCTGATTTTGTAGCCGCTTCCTTTTTCGGTTCCGGTTTTTTGCTTTCGATTTTTTCAGCCGCTTGACCGCCACTTTTTATTAATGATGAGATGTCTTCTCCTTTTGTACCAATGATGGCAAGCAGATCATTCACCTGGAGCTTTCCGCCTTTTTCTGTTCCAATATGCAGCAACACTCCGTCCTTGTAACTTTCCAATTCCATTGTGGCTTTATCGGTCTCAACTTCAGCAAGTAAATCACCTTTTTTTACAGTATCGCCGACTTTTTTGTGCCACGCAGCGATCACACCTTCGGTCATAGTATCACTGAGGCGGGGCATTAAGATGACTTCTGCCATAACAAATTCAATTGTGCGCCGAAATTAAGGCAATTTGGTGAATGGCGAGTAGGAGGCTTGACATGCAGAACTTCCTTCCACTAATTCATGATTATTAATTAATAATTATTGATTAGTAGGCGTGCTTTTATCTGGCGTCTCAATAATCCAACTCCAATCTCAACTTGTCCTTCAATTCTTTAACCAACGGGTACTTTTCAGTCATTTTCAAAAACTGTTCCCGGGATGTAAGTGGAGTACCGACCGGAATTTTTTCTTCTTTGTTTTCTTCCATCACGATAAAAAACTCAAGCAAACTATTGTGTAATTTCTCGCGAAGGAACTGTGAGGCTTTTTGTCCGCCCTGCTCTATGAAGCGGAGTTGAATATTATTGGTCACAATGGCAATAAAGCTATTTGCATCCTGTATCTTCAATACAGCCATTTCGAAATTTGTGCCGGCTGGATTTTTCTCAGTTTTTAGTTTTTGTGCATACTCATTCCAGGCGGCCTGGAGGCTTTCGGGTTCCAGAGGTTCATTGACGGCGCTGCTCCCATTTCCATTATTCCCATGGCCTTTCACTTGTTTGCGGATCTTGTCAAGAGCCGAAAGTTTGGTACCCGGAGTTTGA
>DASTIZ010000208.1:0-8887 GCA_035717045.1 Chitinophagaceae bacterium | reverse complement strand
TGATAGTACTTTTCAGTCGCAGCCAAATGCAGCAACATAGCGCCAATAGTGTTTGACTTCGGATCATGAAGGTAATCAAGTTGCTCCATCGTCATACTTTGCACAGGACGCAAGATTACACTCCGCATCCAGTTCATCATGGATACCAATGTTCCGATATGGGGTGAAAATCCTTCTTTAGGGCCTATCATATTAATATTATCCACCGGAGAGGTTTCCATAGAAAAAACATTCTGCGGAAAGAGCGATATACCGGTAATTGCTGTTGTCAGAGCGGCAGTGGTTTTGATAAATTTTCTACGGCCCCCGCTTTGTGTTGTCTGTTCCATTTAGAATTATTTGCTGAAAGGTAAAAAAAGACCATGACTTGAGAAGAAGGAGGAAATTTTTACCTGACGGGGCGTTGGGGCAGACCGCCAGGCGCGGTCGGAAAGTCGGAATCGGATCTGTTTAACGATTCCCCTCAACACGATCAGAAGAGTTCCACAAACTTCTTTTCCGAAAATAAATTCAATACTTATCCGAACTATTTTTTCTGTTTAATGTTTACTAATAAAGATTAAACAAAAAATGACTATGAAAAAGAAAAACTTCTTTATTAAATCAGCCATGCTGATGGCGACGGGCACTTTGGTTTTTTTAAGCGGCTGTAAAAAGGACGATGACACACCAGCTGCTACGAATACGATCACAGATATAGTGGTTGCAGGCTCAGATTTCACAACACTTGAATCAGCAGTTCTTAAAGCGAACCTGCAGACCACATTAAGTGGTGCAGGACCTTTTACCGTGTTTGCTCCTGATGATGCTGCCTTTACAGCCTCTGGTATTACAACGACTGCATTAAATTCACTTACACCCACGCAGGTGCAGGACATTTTACTGTATCACACGATCGGCTCTAAAATACCAGCAGCCGATGTACCGGCTGGCCCGAATGCAAAAGTGATCACTGCGAGCGGCGATTCTGTATTTGTAACTAAAAATTCAGCCGGTGTATTCATCAACGGGATAAAAGTGATCAATGCTGATGTAGCAGCAGATAATGGAGTGATCCATACTATCGGCAAAGTATTGATACCGGCTGCAGGTAATATTGTGGAAACTGCTGTTGCCAGCGGATTAGATTCTTTGGTAAAAGCCGTAACAAGAGCTACCACAGCACCCGGTGGCGACGCTGCACTGGCTTCTACCTTAGCCAGCGCAAGACTCACCGTATTTGCTCCGACAAATGCTGCATTCACACAATTACTAGGCGCATTAGGTCTCACAAAAATTGATGACATCCCCGTATCTACATTATTAGCAGTTCTGAGATATCACGTGGTAGGTGACCGTGCCTTTTCACCTGATCTGCCAAACGGAGACCTGGCAATGCTCGCCGGAGGTAGCGCAGCCGTTGACCTTACGAATGGTACAGGTGGCGGCCCAACGATAACCGGTAATGGAAATAGTGGCAACAAGTCAAATATCATCGCAACAAATATTGTCTGCAGAAATGGTGTAGTACACCTGATCGACCGTGTATTGATCCCCTGATAAAAATAAATTCTCCCTGAATAGTAAAATCTCTTAAAACAAAAAACAAAAAAATCATGAAAAAAGTTATTTCGTTTGCAATTGTGGTGGTAGCTTCCTTCCTAACGCTAACGATGAATGCCCAGAAGAAAGACATCGTTGACATTGCCGTTGGTTCTGATGCACATACTACCCTGGTGGCTGCAGTGAAATCAGCCGATCTTGTGACTACGTTAAAGTCGGATGGTCCATTCACGGTATTTGCCCCGGTTAACGATGCCTTTTCAAAATTGCCGGCAGGCACAGTTGATTTTCTGTTGAAACCAGAAAATAAAAATGCGCTCACAAAAATTTTGACTTATCATGTAGTGGCAGGCAACCTGGATGCAGCGGCTGTGCTTAAAGCAATTAAAAAAGGAAATGGTACAGCAAGTTTACAAACCGTTAGCGGCGGAATGCTCAATGCTACATTGGATGATGGCAAAGTAAAACTTACCGATGAAAAAGGTGGTTCAGCTTATGTAACCATTACGGATCTAAAAGGCAGCAATGGAGTGATCCATGTGATAGATGCGGTTGTGTTACCGAAATGATCAGTCGTCTCTGCCCTTATCAAAAGCCCTCCATTTCCGGAGGGCTTTTTTGATTGAAATCGATGGAGTAAAAACGAAAAGATAATATCGCGCTGGCATCCTGTTTACGAACAAAAATTAAGACTCCGGGCACTCACAAGGAAAGAACGCTACTGGCAACGAGGTGTTTAACGTTTACCCCTTAATTGCAAAAAATGCAAATCAGAAATCTCCGGCGCAAAATTCAATTATAGGGGGCGATGGCGAAAACTAGTTTTGAGTTATCAAATAAACTTAAAACAAAATTTATGAAACAGACATTAAAAACAATGGGGTTGCGGGTTAGTTTGGGTATCCTTTTATGTGCATCAGCGTTAACGTCGACAGCGCAAAACAGCGGGCCTTTGAGCAAAATTTATCTTCAAACCGGAGCCGGTGGGGGTAGCCACAAAAGCAATGATTTTGACCTTGGAGTAAAAACAATCCTTAATGACAAATGGAGTATGAATTTATCCTACAAGAGTTTAGAAATGAGGCCAAAGAATTTACCGTCTGATTACCAGCCGGAGACGGGGTATATTTTCTTTATTCCGTATACAACTGAAGTAACCTCAAACATGAGCCTTGTTAGCTTAACAGCAGGAAGGTATTTTAAGTTGGGAAAGAATTTCTGGGCAACCACAGAAGGGGGACTTTCGTATGTTAAAGGTGAAAAAGTAAATTTTGACCGGACCCAGGTAACAAGTAGTAATATAATTATCGTCGCTACTACTACATCAAATTATAGTACCACGAAAGAAAACAGATCGGCAGTAGGTGCCATGTTCCAGGCTGATGTCAATTGGGCTTTCGCTTCATTTATGGGATTGGGTGCAGGTGTGTATACAAATATCAATTCTATTCAGTCACCTGTCGGCTTTAATGTAAAGTTGCTGATTGGAAAAATGGGTAAAGAAAAAAAACATAAACACTAGATCTCCAAAACCTCCTTACCTATTTTCTATTTTGTATTCTTCGGGCGTCTGTCCACTCGGCGGGTCCCCGGAGTTTTTTTGATTGTCTTATATCCCTGGGCTGTCCTACTCTCATTTAGGTTTTGTATCCTCCTGAAATAAATTAAAGCAACGAGCGGGCGGATGTTGAAAAAATCTACCATTTGGCAGAGGAATGAGTCCAGGTACACATTAGCTTTACAATGAACCAAATTTTAATACCATAATCGGGCGATTGCCCTTTACTATTAAGCTGATAAAGTAATGTCTCTCTTGAAATCCATTTTCGCTAATTTGTTTGTTTTAGAAAAGACTTTACTTTTTTTATTCATTAACTTTTTTGCCGTCAGCATATTCTTATTCTCCTGTCAAAAAGAGATTTCCTGTGAAGAATGCAACAAACCTCCAATCGCTATTGCTGGGCAAGAGCAAATTATTATTTTGCCAACTGATAGTGTTTTGCTCGATGGCAATAGCTCCAGTGATACGGATGGAACGATAACTAAGTGGCTCTGGGCAAAAATTTCAGGCCCTGCTTCTTTTAATGTGGTTACGCCATACGAATCCACAACGAAAGTTAAGACCCTTATCGTGGGGTCCTACCAGTTTGAATTGACAGTAACAGATAATGAAGGGCTGTCTGCAAAGGATACAGTTAAGGTAATTGTAAAAGACTCAGCACAACCTAACCGACCACCGGTTGCCAATGCAGGAGCTGATCAGACAATTACTTTACCGTCAAATACCACAACTATAAACGGCTCTGGCTCTACTGATCCGGATAATAATATCACCGGTTTTGTATGGACAAAAATTTCCGGACCGTCTTCCTTCACTATTAGTAACCCAAACACTGCACAAACTCAAGTCGCAAACCTTATTCAAGGTGTTTATGCATTTGAACTAAAAGTGATAGATGCAGGTGGGTTGTTTTCAAAAGATACCATGCGGGTAATTATAACGAATGGCGCCGGCGCTTGTAATAATAGTGGTAGACCGCTGGTTAATGCACAATTGATACCTGTCGGGTCACTTTCACAAGCAAGGGTAGCCGGTAGGGCAGTAGCATCGGTGGGAAACAAGATCTTTTTTGCAGGGGGATATTCAGATAGTTCCGGTTATTCAAGCAGAGTGGATATTTATGATATTGGTACTGAAACCTGGTCAATAGCTGAATTAACTGTGGCCCGGACTGATATTGCTGCTGTCGCCACGGGCAACAAGATATTTTTTGCAGGTGGACGCGTCATGACCTCCCCTGGCCTATTCCAATATTATTCCACGGTAGATATATATGATGCGACTACAAATACGTGGTCCGTGGCCTCTCTAACTGAAGCCCGTTCGACAATTGCTGCCGCAACAGTGGGGAATAAAGTTTTTTTTGCCGGTGGAAGTATAAATCATAATATAACTTCTTATGAGGGATTGGGTAACTCTAAAGTGGATATCTATGATTTAACTACCCAAACCTGGTCAATAGCAACCCTAAGCGAACCACGTGGTGACATCGCTGCTGTTACTTTACAAAACAAGATTTATTTCGCTGGGGGCCTAAATAATGATCCAAATAGTTTGGGTGTAACAAACCGGATAGATATTTATGATGATGTTACCGGGTCGTGGTCAATCTCTTCCTTACAGGAAGCGAGAGGTGGGATGGCGAGTATTGCGGTTGGCAATAAGATTTATTGGGCAGGAGGCCTTAACTCACCTGAAATGGGAAGTATGACGTGTACTGTGGAAATTTTTGATATAAATGCCAATAGTACAGTTTCCAATTTACATAGAGAAAATTGGTGGACGTTCAATGCTGGTCAGCGTGCTGTTTTGAAGGATAATAAAATAGTATTCTGTATAAGAACAGTGCCCCTTAAGGAATTTGATATTTACGATATCAATACTGATTCATGGTCAATCGGCGTGTTACCCGTTGTTTGTCACGGGAATTCAATTATTTCTGTTAACAACACTATTTACATTGCAGGAGGATTGATAAATGGAGTTTGGACCAGCCAGGTTTGGAAACTGGAGTTTTAATTTTTCAACCCTGGAGAAGTAGCGAGTCAAATTTTCTCAGAAGGCACCATTAAGCTGCCAGACGTTTGTGCCTCTCCGGGGTCTGCCATCTCATCTTTAATGTTGAATCGCTGGAGCACAAGACGCCGGCGGGCAGAACACTAGGACGGACGTTTCAGTAATTCCGACAATTTTTTAAAACTTTCATAAGGCCCTTTGTCGGTAAACATATTTACCGCCCATGCAGGAAGACTCCCACCCGGTTCTGCATCGAACAGATACACGATGCTGATCGTTTTTGGCGAAGGCATAGTAACATACCAACCGATAGTCGACCGCGGTACCCTTACTAATCCCTTTTTTTCCGGGGTGTATCCCGGCACACTCACGGCGGAGACCGTTAAAAAACGATTGAGACTGTCCTTATTCATTTTAAGATGAATGATAGCATCCCTGTTGGTCATCGGCCAGGGTAAATAGGTTTTTGAATAGTAATAAAATTCATTGGCATCGACCCTTTTGAGGATGGATGAGCCGATATTATTATACACCCAGTTTTTTTGATTGGTAACATCATTGAGTATGGCCATTAATTTATCATAAGTTCCTTCCAGGGTACATTCTACTTTTATGTTTTTAAATTTTGAATGCTTTACTTCCGATAAATAAACTTTTATCCCGTTTTCATTTTTACTTAGCTTCCAGTTGTACTGGCCAATGGCAGCAGTGGCAAGACAGAAAAACACAACCAGCCACGCCAGTTTTATACTGATATTCATGTATGTTTTTTGGGTGAACTTGTAAGGTAGGCAATATTACTGAGCAATGAGCCTTTAGTAATTCATATTAACGAAGCCGGTAAAAGTATCTAGTCTTCTCCGTAAAGAACAGTTGATTTATCCATAAATCAATAAATGGCAACCACGGTTTGCCCTTTGCGTGAATTTATGTCGGAATTGCAGCCGTGGCGAGCGCGGCGAAAATCTACCATTTGGCAGAGAAATCAGCCCTCTTACTCAATTAGCTTCACACTGAATTTCTGACGCAATGAAAGATGAAACAGTTAGGTACAATTGATAATAGACAACATGTACGTCGTTTGTGATGCAGAATGTCCGATCTTCTTTATTTGTCCGGCCAACACTTGATGTTTCCATCAGTGGTAATTAAAACACTATGGCAACCAGGAGATCAGGCCTTGAAAAAATTTAATATCATAATCGAGGGGTCGCTTAGGCACTAGTCTAATGTTAACGTGGTAATAATGTCATTCTTGAAATCCATCTTCGCTGATTCTCTTGCTATGAAAAAGACTTCACTTTTTTTATTCATTATAGTTTTTGTTGTAAGCATATTATTTTTCTCCTGCGAAAAGGAGATTTCCTGTGAAGGATGCAGCAGTAGGAATAAATATCCAATCGCTGTTGCGGGGCAGAACCAGATTATTATTTTGCCAACCGACAGTGTTTTGCTCGATGGCAATAGCTCCAGCGATCCCGATGGGATGATAACGAAGTGGCACTGGGAAAAAATTTCAGGCCCTGCTTCTTTTAATATGGTTAAGCCGTCTGACTCCGTAACGAAAGTCAAGACGCTTGCTGTGGGTTCCTACCAGTTTAAATTGACAGTTACAGATAATGACGGGCTGTCTGCAAAGGATACAGTCGAGGTAATTGTAAAAGACTCAGTACAAGCAAACCGACCACCGGCTGCAAATGCAGGCGATGATCAGACAATTACTTTGCCCACCAATACAACAACTATAAATGGCGATGGCTCTAGTGATCCGGATAATAATATCATCGGTTTCGCATGGACAAAAATTTCCGGACCGTCTTCCTTCACTTTTAGTAACCCAAATATTGCACAAACGCAAGTAGCAAATCTTGTTCAAGGCGTTTATGCATTTGAACTAAAAGTGACAGATGCCGGTGGGTTATTCTCAAAAGATACCATGCAGGTAACTATAATAACGACTGTCACAAACCCTTGTATTAATAATAACAGGCCGCTGGTTAATGCGCAATTAATACCCGTCGGGTCGCTGTCACAGGCAAGAACACGTATAGCTGTAGCATCGGCGGGAAATAAGATCGTTTTTGCAGGCGGATATTCAGACGTCTCCGGTAATTCAAGCAGGGTGGATATTTATGATACCGGTTCTCAAACCTGGTCAGTAGCTGAATTGAGTGAGGCCCGGGCTGATATTGCTGCCGTCGCCGCGGGCGACAAGATATTTTTTGCAGGAGGACGTGTCATCACTGCCCCTGATATTTTCGAATATTTTTCCACCGTAGATTTCTATGATGCTACTACAAATACCTGGTCCGTGCGCTACTTAACTGAAGCCCGCTCCGTAATTGCAGCCGCCGCAGTTGGAAACAAGGTTTTTTTTGCCGGTGGAAGTATCGATAACAATATAAATTGGCTTGGCGACCCGGGACAGGGTACGTCTAAAGTGGATATTTATGATTTAAATACGCAGACCTGGTCCACAGCAACCCTGAGCGAACCACGTGGCGAGATCGCTGCGGTTACTTTACAAAACAAGATTTATTTCGCCGGCGGCGGAAACAATGATCCTAATAGTTCGGGTGTAACAAACCGGATAGATATTTATGATGACGATACCGGATCGTGGTCAATCTCATCACTACAAGAACCCCGAACTGCAATGGCGAGTATTGCCGTAGATAATAAGATTTATTGGGCAGGAGGGCTTACCTGGCCAGCCTATTCAGGCACGACGTGTAGCGTAGAAATATTTGATATAAATAATAATAGTACAGTTTCTAATTTACATAGAGAAAATTGGTGGTCATTCAATGCTGGTCAGCGTGCTGTTTTGAAGGATAATAAAATAGTATTCTGTATAAGAACAGTGCACCTTAAGGAATTTGATATTTACGATATCAATACTAATTCATGGTCAATTGGTGTGTTCCCCGTTGTTTGTCATGGGAATTCAATTATTTCCGTTAACAATACTATCTACATTGCAGGAGGATTGATAAATGGCATTTATTCCAGCCAGGTTTGGAAACTGGAGTTTTAGTTGTTCAAAGATGCAAAAAAGCGAGCCAAATTTATCCACCCGACCGGGGTAAATATCGAATGAATGTATTTCTGCTATGGAAGTTTTACATTTACTGTAAATTAATTTCTACCCATGGCGGAAAGCCGATCATCTTCCAGATGGATCAAAAGACATAGCACATGGCTAAGAATTACTCACTGGATCGGAACTGTCGCTTTTCTTTTGCTGATTTTTACGGGCATTGAGATATTAATGGTGCATCCAAGGTTGTATTGGGGAGAAACCGGGAATGACCTGACACCCGCATTCATTGAATTGCCAATCAGCAGAAATTATAAACATGGGGGCTGGGAAAAGAAAGCTGCGTTTTTCACCAATAAAAACTCACCGATCAGTGCAGTCCGCACTTATGAAATTTTCAATGAAAATGGATGGGGACGAAGTTTGCATTTTTTATCAGCCTGGCTTTTAGTGTTCACAGGACTATACTATTTGATTGCCTCGACCTTTAGCGGTTACCTTAAACGCGAAATCGTTCCAGGAAAAATTTCATTCGGGTCATTATTTAAGGATTTAAAAGAGCATTTGGTTAAACGGGTGCCTCAAAGGACGATTGATTCAAAATATGGACCGCTGCAAAGAACGACATATAGTATTGTCTTGTTTTTACTTTTTCCTGTCATCATTCTAACCGGGTTGACGATGTCACCTGCTGTTACAGCTGCCTGTCCTTTTCTGCTTAAAATATT
>DASTIZ010000207.1:0-5834 GCA_035717045.1 Chitinophagaceae bacterium | reverse complement strand
AAACATTATGGCTATCATCTTTCGTGAACTCCTTGGCTACATTAAATGAGCCAGCCCAATATTCATTTCCATCAGTGGCTGTCGCCTTCATCCCCAATCCTTTTATTTCTTCGATCCTCTTCCATTTTATTTCATCACTCGTTTTCCATGTTTCAGCAATAGATTTTGCGATGGGATGATTGGAGTATTTTTCCAATGAAAACGCAATTCGCTTAAACGCAATTTCATCAAAGCCTTCCTCGTAAAGTCTGAAAGCGGATATAACAAATCTTCCGGTCGTCAGCGTTCCCGTTTTATCAAATACAACCTGGGTTATATTTTTGAACATTTCGAGACTGGTGGCATTTCTGAATAAGATTCCGTTTTTTGCTGCACGTCCAAGACCAACGGCAATAGCAGCGGGTGTCGCCAAACCCATTGCACAAGGGCAGGCAATCACCAGTATGGCAATACTTCGCATCAGGGCAGTGGTAAAATGTTGAAAGTAGATCCAATTACCGATCATCGCCACGACCGCAATACCAATAACCAGGGGGACGAAAATACCGCTGATCTTATCAGCAAGTTTTTGAACGGGTGGTTTTTCTCCCTGTGCCTGTTTTACAAGGTTAATGATGCCAGCGAGAATTGTATCATCTCCAACCGCGGTCACCTGTGCTTTTACCGTACCATCAGTAACAATACTTCCGCCGATCAATTTATCTTTTGCCTGCTTACGGACCGGGCTGCTTTCACCAGTGATGATAGCTTCGTTGACATGCACATCACCCCAAAGGATCTTACAGTCGATCGGAACCTGCTCTCCACTTTTTATCAGGATAAGATCACCGACTTTTAGTTGTGTATTCTCAACTGGAAAAACCTGTTCCTGGTATTTTTCATCAAAAGCGATCATATTCGCCATTACCTTCTGAGATTTTACCAGCTTGTTCAACTCCCTTTGCGTAGAATGAATAGAAGCATCTTCCAGAAAATTACCAAGGAATACCAATGTGATGATCGTTGCAGCCGTTTCATAAAAAAGATAATTCTCTGCCTGGCCGATCAGCGTGCCATATAAACTGTAAACGAATGCGGCCGTTGCGCCCAATGCGATCAGCACATTCATATTTGGCAAGCCGTTGCGTAAACTTTTCCATGCGCTCTTACCAAAAAAACTCATACCAACAATGTAAACGGGCAAAGACAGTGCTAACTGTATCCACGGATTCATCAGCCAGTGAATATGAATACCGGGGATCATGTGAAGCATCAGCACCAGGGTAAAAGGCAGGCAGAAAAGAAATCTTTGGATATGCGTTGACAAAAAGGGCCGCCTCTCAGTGGCCAACTGTTGTTGGGTGGCTACGTGATAACCAAGATCATCCAATCCCTTTACCAGTTTTTCTGTGATTGTGTTTCCATTCGAGTGAAAGCTGACGTCGCCGCTCACTGAGTTCACTTTCACATTTTTCATTCCTTGCTTTTCGAGGTATTTATGAATTGTGAGAGCACAGCTTGCGCAATCCATTCCTTCAACTTTCCATTGTACATTTTCCATAGTAACTCCTTTCTTTTTATCTCCGATCCTGGTTCCCCCTCTCCGGCTTTGCCGGAGAGGGTCAGGGGTGAGGCTGTTGCAAATTCTGTTGCAAAAATACGGGTTAATGCCCGGGCAGCCTATTAACTAATTGATAATCTTCTACACCCTGTTGCAAATCGCCGAATATCTTTGCCCGGTGGATCTTATATATAAATTGAATGAAATAAGGGATGCGGCTGCCCGGTTTTGGGAGACAATCGGCGACAAAAAAGTGGTGGCTTTTCACGGCGATATGGGAGCGGGCAAGACCACTTTGATCCATGCGCTCTGCGAGACCAAAGGGGTGGAGGATGTTGTGGGGAGTCCAACTTTTTCTATCATCAATGAATATGCTTATACGGGCGGAATGATCTTTCATATCGATCTGTATCGGTTAAAAGATGAAGAGGATGCAATGCGCGCAGGTGTTGAAGATTGCCTGTACAGTGATCATATTTGTTTTGTCGAGTGGCCCGAAAAGGCCTCGGGATTGTTTCCACCGGATACGGTTCACGCAAGTATCGAAGTCATAGATTCAGAAACCCGCCACTTAACTATACAGGATAAATAGTTATTTTTGATTCCCGGCCTTTGTATTTCTATTGAGCTTTCGTTGCGTCGCACACTTCAGGTTCCTGTTCGCTGACCAGCAAGGTGAAACGTGAAAAGTGAAACGTCAAACAAAGTCTGAACGTGTCATACATCTCACGTCTGCCGACCACACGCGTCGGCATGAGTGACACAACGAAAGGTGAGCAGAATTACAAATGCTGGTAACATAAATAAACTATTCAGAGGAGATTGCTTCACCCGATTTCATCGGGTTCGCAAGTAAACCCAGCAACCCACTCAATGAGCCAGCTAAAACCAAAGATCAGCACTTCTTTCAGCTACGAAACACTTGAAGAAACGCTGGACATAAAGCCGAAAGGGGCAAGATTACAGATCGGTATTCCCAAAGAAATTGCTTTCCAGGAAAATCGTATTGCGCTGACTCCTGACGCAGTGAGTGTGCTGGTGAGCAATGGTCATGATGTTACGATCGAACACAACGCCGGTGAAGCTGCGCATTTCCGCGACAAAGATTATAGCGAAGCGGGTGCTAAGATCGTATATGATAGAGCTGAAGTGTTTAAAGCCCCAATATTAGTAAAGAGTGCCCCGGTAATTGATGAAGATATCCCGTTGCTTCAACTTAACCAGGTTATTATTTCTCCTATTCACCTTTCTATTTTGAAAGCGGAGCTTTTGCAGAAGATGATGGATAAACGCATCACTGCAATTTCATTTGAAAATTTGCGGGATGACAGTGGCACCTATCCAATTGTCCATAGCATGAGTGAAATTGCCGGTAGCGCTGTAATGCTGATCGCCGCACAATACTTAAGTTCGGCCAATCATGGTAAAGGTGTATTGTTAGGCGGGATCTCCGGAATTGCGCCAACCAAGGTTATTGTGATTGGTGCCGGGATCGTTGGTGAATATGCTGCCAGGGCTGCATTGGCATTGGGTGCATCGGTAAAGGTTTTTGATAATAATGTTTATCGCTTAAAAAGGTTACAAAATAACGTCGGTCATCGATTGTGGACATCAGTGATCGAGCCCCGGATGTTGTCAAAACAATTAAAGACATGTGAAGTGGCTGTCGGTGCGCTAGGTAGTGAAACCGGGAGAACACCAATGGTGGTTACCGAAGAAATGGTAAGCAATATGCGACCAGGTTCAGTAGTCATTGACGTAAGTATTGATCGTGGCGGTTGTTTTGAAACGTCTGAGATCACCAGTCATGAGCATCCTGTGTTTTTAAAATATGGGGTTATTCATTATTGCGTTCCGAATATTCCATCAGGTTTTGCCCGTACGGCATCACAGGCTATCAGCAATGTGCTGATGCCATTATTAATGGAGGCAGGTGATGAAGGTGGGTTTGAAAAATTGGTCTGGCATCATATCCATCTTCGCGGTGGGATATATCTTTTCAAAGGTGCATTGACCAATTTTTATCTTTCTCAACGATTTGACTTAAAGTATACTGATCTGAACTTGCTGATAGCAAGCCAGCGCTGATTTAACAATTTCAATAATTGATCCCGAAATAATTTTCTTTTCATGGCCGTTGTAATTCCATGAAGCGGTTATTCATTGATTGCCGCAAAAGGAAAGGCCGGTGGTCAGAATGAAACGTTACTTGTAATCGTTCATCCAGATCTTTTCTTTACAAAACCTATACTCCACTTCATCATTACTACTCACAACAACCATCCTGTTTTGACAATATTCATTGATCAGGATATGATAAAGCTGGATACCGGCCGCATCAAGATTGGTGCAAGGCTCGTCAAGCAAAACAACCGGCACATTGGAAAAAATGGCCTGCGCCAGTTTTACTCTTTGCCGCATGCCTGAAGAATAATTTCGGATCTGTTTATTCACGGCATTCTCCAGGCCAAGAATCGAAATGATTTTTTCTGAAGTAATGGAAGAAAGAAAAGGTTTGAAGCCTGAATGAAAATTCAGGAACTCTATCAATGTCATCTCCTCCACAACTTCCAAATAAGGAGCACAGATCGAAACTTTATTGTAAACTTCCTCACCTGGACATTGAACATTGAGCATTGACCATTGGACATTTCCTTAATTGATATGCATTGAACCGCTAAGCACCTGGAGCAATGTGCTCTTTCCCGATCCATTGGGCCCAATGATAGCATAAGATTGTCCTGCAGAAAACTCGTAGGTAAGATGGCGAAAGATCCAGTCGCGGTTGAAGCGTTTGCCCGCATCAGTCAGCGATATCTTCATCCACACTGTTTTTGGTGAAGCGTTTTATGATACCGCGGTTCGATTCGCGGATAAATGTTACGATCTCATCTCTTTCATCTGTTGCATCAAATTCTTCTTCCAGGTATTCAATTGCCTGGGTCGTATTCAGGCCTTTATTATATATACAGCGATAAATATCCAGGATGTGATTGATCTTTTCTACACCAAACCCTCTTCTTTTTAACCCGATTGAGTTTATCCCGGCATACGACAACGGGGTTCTTGCCGCTTTAATATAAGGAGGTACATCTTTGCCCACCAATGAACCACCGCTTAGAAATGAGTGTTGCCCTATACGAACAAACTGGTGAATAGCGGTCATACCACCCAGTATGGCCCAGTCTCCGATTGTAACATGTCCCGCCACCTGGGTATTGTTACTCATGATACAATTATTACCGACAATACAATCATGAGCAAAATGGCAATAAGCCATAATAAGGCAATTACGACCGATCACAGTTTTTTCCCTGTCAACCGTCCCGCGGTTGATAGTTACAAATTCACGGATAACGGTGTTATCGCCAATCACCACTTGTGAGTACTCACCCTGGAACTTTAAGTCCTGCGGAATTGCGGCGATAACGGCACCGGGGAAAATGCGACAGTTTTTACCAATTCTCGCCCCCTCCATGATCGTCACATTGGAACCGATCCAGGTACCATCGCCAACTTCAACATCCTGGTGAATTACAGTGAAAGGATCAACTTTTACATTCGTTGCCAGCTTGGCATTGGGATGAATATACGTATGGGGATGAATCATTTAATAAAAGTCTCTCCTGGCACTGCCGGGAGAGGCGTCGCAAAGGTAATTGTTAAAGCTAAACAGTGAATTTTTTTTAGAATAGCCAATTTTAAAGTAGAATTATGGCCCCGGCTTAACATATGTCAAGGCAAATCAGTGTTCATGTTGTAAATTTGCAGACTCATGCATAATCCTCCTGATATATTAACATTGGCTTACCGGCAAACGGTTTTACAGGATCAGTTTACGCTATTGCAGGAAAAAGTCAGATTGATCCCGGGTTCGGTTCAGTACACGATTAACCGCTATCATAATAGTGGTAACTGGAACATGGAAGATATGGGCATGCTGGTTTATCATTATGAAAAAAGCAGTCCGAAAGAAAATTATTTGGAATTAAAATTCTGTGTTTCGGGAAACGTGTATTGTCGCCAAAAGGACATTGAATGTAATATGTGCCGATACAGCGCATCCAAAACCTGCGTGGAAAGGGTGGAAAGTGTTGATGTGATGAGTTTCCGGTTTTCACCTGCCCATATTTCCCAATTTGTAACAAGAAAAGGAAATGAGATATTAAGTGATGATGTTTTGAAATTCAAACATCGTTCATCGTTTACGAAGATCCTGCCGATCTGTGGCAAAACAAGAATGGTGCTGGAAGGTTTGCTGAACCATACGTATACGGATAGCCTTGAAAATATT
>DASTIZ010000206.1:0-5390 GCA_035717045.1 Chitinophagaceae bacterium | reverse complement strand
AATATTTTGGAGATTTCATTTGCCGGATTTGCATGGATCGTTGGTAAGGCTAATGGATTTATGAAGTTAATTATTAAATCATAAAAAACAATAGCAACTACCAATTTTAAAATTGAATGCCACTATCAACAAAAACAAATTATGAAAGAAAATAAATGGTATATTACATAGAGAGAAATTTATGACCAGTACTCGTCAACTCGTGGCCATTTTATTCACAGATATACAAGGGTATACTGCTGTCATGCAAAGAGAGGAAGTAAAGGCAATTGCCATGAAAGACAGGCATCGCGAAGTCTTGGAAAAATATCATAAGGAACATAGTGGCCAGTTAAAGCAATTCTATGGAGATGGTACGTTAAGCGTTTTTCCAAGCGTCATCGAAGCTGTGCAATGTGCCATAGAAATGCAGAAGGCTTTCCGTCAACAGCCGCAGGTGCCGGTTAGAATGGGGCTTCATTTTGGTGACATCATTATCAACGATGAAAATATTTTTGGTGATAGCGTTAATATCGCGTCCCGCATTGAATCCCTGAGTGTGCCGGGCGGTGTGCTGATCTCTGATAAGGTAAATGAAGAGATCCGCAATCACCCGGATCTCAAAACCGTCTCGATGGGATTTTATCAGTTAAAAAATGTGGAGCGACCAGTAGAAGTATTTGCGGTGGCAAATGAAGAGTTGGTAATCCCCGATAAAAATACATTGGAGGGAAAAGCTATTAAAGTTAAATCTCCGGCCATACGCCGGGGCCCCAAAGTTCGCATGAACTATAAGTCAATTGCGGTGCTCCCCTTTCGAAATATAAGTAATGATACTACAATTGAATGGCTGAGTGATGGTTTTACAGAAGAACTGACCAGCGCGATAGCAGGTATATCGGATCTGAAAGTGAAGTCTTCGACAGCCATGAAACAATATAAAAATGCAACTTTGAATTTTGATCAAATTGCTGAAGAATTGAATGTAGCCAATTTTGTTGAAGGCACGGTTCAAAAGCTAGGCACGGATATATTGATCAGCTCAAATCTTATCAATTCGAAAACGGGTGAGATCTTAAAACCGTTTCGCTTTAAAAAAGATTTCAGCGAAATAAATTTTATTTATAGCGAAATAGCACAGAATGTCGCCAATAGCCTGAAGGCGATCCTGAACTATTCCGAAAAGAAAAAATTGAGACAACCTAGCCGTGTCAATGCCCATGTTCACCAGCTTTTTTTGCAGGGCATGTATATCCTTCAAAAAATAGATTACAAAGAAATCCCAAAAGCGATCAGGCTATTTGACCAGGCATTGGAAGCTCAGGACGATTATGCACCTGCTTTAGCCGGAAAAGCTAATTGTTATGTTACCCTTGGATATCTGGGAGCGATCGGTCATACGCAGGTTCTTGAAACCGTGATGCCATTATTGATAAAAGCTTTACAGATCGATCCCGACCTGGCATTCATACATACAAACCTTGGCTGGACCAAGTTATGGTTTCAATGGAATACAAAAGAAGCGGAAAAAGAATTTACTACAGCACACACTATTGATCCTTCAGATGTATTGTCTATCAGGGGAAATGTCTTCTTAAACCTTTATACAGGAAACATTGACAAGGCGGAGCATTGGCTGCAGAAAGGTCTCAACGTTTCTCCCAACGATATCTGGTTAACACCGCTTCACGGCATGTTATTATTCTTTGAGGCCCGGGCTGATGAAGCCGTTCAGTTGCTGGTAAGATCGATTTTGACACACAATCATATCCTCTCCTATTCCCGGCTCGCGTGGGTTTATGTCCTGATCGGTGATTATGAAAAGGCTATTGCTACCCTGGAAGAAGGATTGCAAAAATTTAATGTGCGCCGGGCGGCCATTTTAGGATGGCTCGCCATTGCTTATCATCAAAATGGGGAAACAGGAAAAGCGACCCAAATATTTAACGAACTCGAAGAGAACATACGGGCAGGAAAACCGAACAACGCGTTTTATACCGCAGTTGCTTATGCATTTATAGGAAAGAAAGAGGACGCCTTCCGTTTATTGCAGAAAAGTTATGAAATGCATGACCTGGATTTTCTGTGGTTGAAATCCGAACCCATGCTAAAATCCATCATGAGAGAACCCCGCTATACAGCGCTTTTACAAAAAGCAGGTTTTGATCAATAGCTTATTTCAATTTCCCCAAAGCTTCCCTGATCCTCGCCATAGCAGCTTCGATCTTTTCCATGCTGTTGGCAAATGAAATGCGAATACAATCAGGTTCGCCAAACGCACGGCCTGTAACCGTTGACACATTCGCTTTATTCAATAAATACATGCAAAGGTCATCCGCATCTTTGATGATAGTTTCTCCATCAGATTTTCCAAAGAACTCCTTCATCACGGGAAAAATATAAAATGCACCTTCGGGTTCGGCACCATGTGTACCAGGAATTTCTTTCAGTAGTTCAAGTATGCGTTTACGGCGACGCGTAAATTCCCTGGTCATTTCCATGGAAGGACGCAGGTCAGTCGTTAATGCCGTTATGGCTGCACGCTGCGAAATTGTATTGGCACCACTCGTAAATTGTCCCTGTATCTTTTCACAAGCCCTGGCAACCATCGCGCTGGCAGCAATATAACCAAGCCGATAACCCGTCATGGCAAAACCCTTACTCAAACCATTTACAATAACGACACGATCCTTCACCTTGTCAAACCTGGCAATGCTTTCATGATGACCGATAAAATTTATATACTCATAGATCTCATCCGATATGATGAATATGTTTGGATTTTTTTCAAAAATATTTGCCAGCGCATGTAATTCTTCTTGGGAATAAACCGCGCCGCTTGGATTACATGGTGAAGAAAATAAGAACAATTTTGATCGTTCGGTAATGGCATCTTCGAGTTGTTGTGGAGTGATCTTGTATTTATTCTGCATCGCCGTCTTTATAATTACAGGAACACCGCCGGCAATTTTAACCAGCTCGGAATAAGTGACCCAAAACGGGGCAGGAATGATCACTTCATCGCCGGTGTCGACGAGGGCAAGCACTGCATTGGCAAGACTTTGCTTGGCACCGGTAGAGACAACAATATTCTCCGGTTTATAATCAAGGTTGTTATCTCTTTTGAATTTTTGACAGATAGCTTCACGCAGATCAGGATAACCGGCTACCGGAGGATAATGGCTCCAGTTATCATCAATGGCTTTTTTTGCCGCTTCTTTTATGTGTTGCGGAGTATCAAAATCAGGTTCTCCGAGGCTAAGGTCGATAATGTCGATTCCTTTTGCTCTCAATTCGCGGCCGAGCTTGGCCATTTTTAATGTTTCCGGTTCAGCAAAACGATCTAATAAGGTTGATAATTGCACAGGTTCTGCGATTGCTTGCATTTAGTGTTTAATTTTTTCGCCGCGAAAATACTTATTTATCGACTAACGGCTGTTCTAAAACATTATTGATTATTGGGAACGTTTATTTTTATTGTTGCTTTCTCATTCAAAAAAAATAATTAGTAATTAATAATCAATAATCAAATTTGAATTTACCTAGATCAGGTAGCTTTTGTTTCGTTCTATTCAATTCATGCTCATAAATCACCTGCCCCAGATTTTTCATGAACGGAAAACCAATTGTATCGTATTCATATTTATCGTCATTAAATATTTCATCGCTATTGCAATGAATAACGGCACTCAGCATGAATTCGACATTATTGTTAAAATCTGCGAAATACATCGCATCGGTCAAAAATCCATACGCATCTCCGACTTTATTGAATATGCGGATACCAGTCTTCGAATTATCTTTTTCACTACCATAAAACAAAAATTTTACATAATTATCCCAGTAATTATTCTTGTCATAAAACGGGAATCTTGATTCGGAAGGGGTCATCGACATATATTTCCGGAGAAAATCATAGTCTTTCTTCGTTAGCCTGAATCTCTGTTTCTTTGGAACTGCTTCAGGAAACATCACGGCCCGGACAATATTATGCAATGTCGTTAACGACATCCTGTTCTTCATAGAAAAATCAAAGGGTTCATTCACCAGTTCGCCGCGGCGATAAAATCCTTTCCCCATTTTGGTGTTGCGTTGTGCATATAAAAGCCGGCTTTGTTGTAAGGGTTTTTCGTAAACGAGATTGGTAGTTGCGTCCTTCGAGGGCAGACGACCGGGCGACGGCGCTGCAAAGAAATGCACCGGGTTGGTGTGGCGGTTCTCCTCTTCAGTCAGACTGATCTCAAGCCGGTGAATGATCTGTACATCCTCATAACCCATTTTGTGCAAAGTATTGTTGATGTACTCCTGACCAAGAAATTCATAAAGCCGGTTGAAAGCATCGTTATCACTTACCAATAGTATTTTCTTAATATAATGCTCAATAGTTGGGCGGCCATCAGGTGTTGATGGGTCATTGTACACTTCGGTTTGCCCGCTGTAAGCCGCTTCCGTGATCATCGTTGCATGATTATCCAGTCCTCTGATCTTTAATTCATTTAACTTTTGCAAAGCCAGAATGGCAACCGGCAGCTTTACGGTCGACGCCGGGTAGAAGTAAGCGGAATCATTTATGTTGAAATAATGATCTGTAAACACAGGTTTTCCATTTCTCCGCCGGTCAATTTTTGTATAAATGACCTGGACTTTATGATCCGGGTTAGTAAGCACAGGTTGAAAGCGCTCAGGATACTTTCTTAACAGGTTCGCCAAATCCGAATGGGTGACCCCGCTGACGTGTATCAAAGAATCAGATCTCGTTTCAATTGATTGTGGCATATTGATTTTTGAAGGAGTTTTGCAGGCCACCAGTAAAAACAGGAGGAAGATATAAAACCGGTGTGAAGTATTCATAGCTTAAACTTAGTCAAATTCAACATTTGAACTCTTGATTAGCAGCTGAAAACCACGTGCCTTGCCTCCTTTTTTTATCCCTTTTTTCTTGCCGAAAACCCTATCTTTGCCAACCTAAAAAAAATCTCTGCCGCTTGCCCCGACCACTGTGGAGAAATGGCAATACGGCATCAAATGTAAATCTATCCCGTATGCAATTAAGAGGTTTAGTAGCGGTGTTTGCAATCCTGCTTATTATTTATTCTGTGTGGCTACTTTCTTTTACTTTTTTTGTAAACAAACATGAAAAGAAAATAGCGAACCGTACCCAGGCATATATGAAAGCCACATATCCGGAAGCAAAAAAGTATTCAGACCCGGAAGATTATCCTGATACTCTGAAAGCACTCTACAAAACCCGTCTTGGTGCGCTTCTTGACAGCACCAAAGAAGATAAGATAACATGGTTTGGGAATACCTACGCATATGCACGGGAAAAAGAACTGAATCTTGGTCTCGACCTGCAGGGTGGTATGAGTGTAACGATGGAAGTGGACTTGACTGAGTTGTTGAAGTCAATG
>DASTIZ010000205.1:0-2622 GCA_035717045.1 Chitinophagaceae bacterium | reverse complement strand
ATCAGCAATTGGGCCGTTTCTCCAGAACTGATTATGCAAAATGGTGATAAGATCACTTTCTATACACGCGCTGAATTGGCGTTTTTCAACAACGACTCTACCGATTTTGTGAACCGACTGCAGGTTAGAATGAATAAGACGACCTCATTGAATTGCGGCGATGGAAATGATCCCGGAGATTTTACAGTTCCACTACTTGACATTAATCCTTTCTACTACGAGTTTTTGAAAAGTGCTTTTATTGATCCAGCCAGTCCACTGCACCAGCAAGCCAGGCAGGCTTACCCTCATGTCTGGACCAAGTTTACGGCAACGGTTATCGGTTTGAATGAGCCCACCAGGGGCAGATTTGCGTTCCGCTATTACACCGAATTGGCTGGCAATAACGGAAGAGGATCCGCAGTAGGAATTGACAGTGTGGCGTACATTAGCAAACATTAATTACACAGTACTAACCATAAAACATTATAAATGAGAAGAAAATTACAGCTATTTGGTTTCGTACTTACCTTATTTACTTTACTTCTTCTTAGTTCCTGCAGTGAAGAGAGAGCGGCGGCAATTGTTGAATCAAATCAACCTGCAAGTCTTTCTTATCATGAAGAGTTTGACTCCATGCAGCGTGTCATTGATATGGGTTGGAAAGGGGTGAACTTAAGTAACCCGGTGGGTAGTGATTCGTGGCAACAAGGTTCATTTATCGTCAATGCAACTAAAGGGGGCCCCTTTGTATCGTCGATCCCTTCTCATTCATATAAAGCAAGCGCCAATGAGCATGCTTTTGCACCTTACACGGTAGGAGCAGGTCTGTCTTTCATCAATTGTTGGCTGATCTCCCCCGCCCTTTCAATGAAGAACGGTGATGTTATTTCCTTCTGGACCAGAACAACCAGTCCTGTGGTTTATCCTGATCGTATGCAGGTTTGGCTGAATCCACATAATGAAAGCACAAACGTTGGAAGATCTGCCGCGGAGACTGGTGATTTTACTGTTAAGCTCCTGGACATTAATCCCACACTTTCATCTTTACCCTATCCAACGGGATACCCGACAACATGGACAAAATTTGAACTTACGATCTCGGGTCTGCCAAACGGAACAATTCCACAAAAACACCGTGTAGGTTTCCGCTATTTTGTAAAGGACGGTGGCCCGGACGGCGCTGTTTCTAATGAGATCGCCATTGATGACTTCGACTTTATCAGTAATTAATACACATATTTATATTTTATGAAATCCAACTTTGATTATTCAGAGTTGGATTTTTTAAATTTACCGCCGCTATGAAAAGGATCTTTTGGGTATTAACCGCTGTTTTCATTGTCATGTCGTGTACAGATAACGGTGAAATCGCAAAAGCAAAAAAGACCGACTTTTTGCCTGACTCCGTCTTAACCAAACGATGGCAGGCTATCAAAATATTAAAAGATAGTATTCGTGAAGGAGACCTTGTATTGCGTTGTGGGAATGATCATATCAGTGAATCACTTCGTGATTTTAGCCAACAGGAAAAGCTTTACTCGCACAGTGGTATTGCTTTAACACATAATGGCGAAATGTTTATTTACAGCAATATGGCTGGTGATATCAATCCGAATGAAATTATGCGCCGTGACAATGTGGATTCCTTTCTAAGCCCCGTACATAATTTGGCAGCAGGCGTATATCGCTATGACTTTTCAAAGGAAGAATCGGCTAAATTAAAAAGCATTGTTGAAGCACATTATATAAATAGGTTGCCATTCGATATGAATTTTGATCTGGCTACTGACCATAAAATGTATTGTGCCGAAATGATAGCTAAGTCTGTAGAACGGGCAACAGCCAACCGGATCCTGATTCAAAAAAGCCCGGTTACAAAAGAATTAAGGCAGAAATATTTGAAGATGGCTTTAAATAAAAAAGTAGTTCCATCAGTTAAAAGCGGGAATGCCCGCAAGGAGTACTGGTCGATCGATAATCTTTATCTTAACCCACACTGTCGCGAGGTAAAGAGGACAATCTTTGGTGATCCACAACAACTCATCAGGTTTCCCACACCCGAAAACTACACGCATTGAGCAAGCCCGGCGTAATTATGTATACGGATGGTGCATCCCGGGGTAATCCGGGCCCGGGTGGGTATGGTACCATTTTAATATCGGGAAATCATAAGAAAGAGTTATCCCAGGGCTATAAAAAAACAACCAATAACAGGATGGAATTAATGGCGGTAATTGCAGGCTTAGAAGCCCTGAAGAAACAAGGATTACAGGTCGTTATTTATTCCGATAGCAAGTATGTTGTGGATTCGGTTGAAAAAGGCTGGCTAAATACGTGGATCGCTACCGATTTTAAAGGAGGAAAAAAGAACAGAGACCTTTGGCTCCGGTTTTATCACTTATCAAAAAAACAATTTATCCGTTTTGTTTGGGTAAAAGGTCATGCCGACAATCCCTATAACAATCGCTGCGATCAATTGGCAACAGAGGCGGCTGATTTTGGAACGGCAATCGATGACGAAGGGTTTGAGGCGAATACAAACCTCTTTAAATAAAAAATCCCATCTCGCCTGGGGCGAGATGGGATAAATGAATTAACACCATAACTCAGGCAACAGACGTTTTTAAAAATGGTTTTCTT
>DASTIZ010000204.1:0-2894 GCA_035717045.1 Chitinophagaceae bacterium | reverse complement strand
GGCCACCAAGTTTCCCATCGGTACCCACCTCACGGGCAACACGCGTTACTTCTGAAGAGAATGAGTTGAGCTGGTCAACCATCGTGTTGATTGTATTCTTTAATTCAAGGATCTCACCCTGCACATCCACTGTGATCTTCTTTCTCAAATCACCTTTTGCCACCGCTGTTGTTACTTCAGCAATGTTTCTTACCTGTGCTGTCAGGTTACCGGCCATTTGATTCACTGAGTCAGTAAGATCTTTCCATACACCTGCAACACCTTTCACTTTTGCCTGTCCTCCCAGTTTCCCTTCCGAACCCACTTCACGGGCCACCCGGGTAACCTCCATTGAGAAGAGATTTAGCTGCTTCACCATGTCATTTACCTCGGCAGCGATCTTGGCAAATTCACCCTGCAACATATGGTCTCCGATCTTCAGGGGCATTTCCTGCGAAAGGTTTCCTTTTGCCACAGAGCTGATTACGTGAGCAATCTCAATAGTTGGATGGACAAGATCAGATATCAAACTATTTATTGAATCGACACCGAAAGCCCATGAACCTCTTGCAAAACGTGGTAGTTCAACGCGGTGATTAAGATGTCCTTTTAACCCTATCGTATTTCTTGCCTTGGTTAATTCCTCCACAAGTGCTTCATTCAGCAAAATGATATTATTGAGTGTGTCGCAGATCTTTCCACTAATTCCCAATTTGTCACCGGGCATACGAACGCTGAAATTTCCATCTTTGACTTCTAATAATACTTTTAGCAACTCATAGCTATCTATCTCTTCGGTATGCTCCTTTTCACCTTTCTGCTGATGCTTGCCATTTCCATTTGCCTTGCGGGACATGATTGGACCAGGCACATTAAGAGTGATGTTCTCAGCTGCAGAAGATGTACTCGTCTTTGCCGCCTTCGAGGTTTTTTTCATGATGTATGTTTAAAACGATAAGGGAAAAAGTAACCAATAATAATTAGTAACCAACAATAATTCCACTAATTTCCGTCCCGGCAATTAGGGGAAAAGTCCTATCTTGGATTGCAGAACATTACTTTATCCAAAAATTTGTGCCACAAAAAATTATTACCAGCGACGAATTCCCTTCCAAGTTTATATTGCTTGGTGAGGACGATGCCGACGACCAGGAAATGTTAAAAGAGGTCTTTACATCGATCGATCAATCTTTTATTCTTTTTTTTGTGAATAGCGGCCACGAGGTGCTTTCTGCGCTTGAAAAGCTAAGGGACGATCAGATGCCTTGTCTTATCATATTGGATTATAATATGCCCGGCCGTAGCGGAGCTGATATCCTGCGAGAATTAAATACCAATGACCGCTACAAAAACATCCCAAAGGTTGTCTGGAGTACCTCGGGCTCAGAAAAATTCAGAACTCTTTGCCTTGAATTGGGAGCAGCGGATTATATTATTAAACCAAATAATCTTGTGGACCTGGAGAAGGCGGCCCGCCATATGTTGTCATTTTGCGTAGTTTGATGACTAAATTCTCCCGCGTGATTACTGAAAAATACTGTTCAAAAGTTGCAGGGAGATTGGTTTTTCCCACACTACTATGTTTTTATTTGGTGAGCTAAAACTTGATTTTGATTGATGGGCACTTATAAGATACACCTCTAATTGGGGATTTTTTTCTACAATTTGCTCCACATACTGCCAACCCTGGCCATCGGGCAAATTATTGTCTAAAAATAAAATATCTGCTTTTATTTCATTAAGGAGAAACAGACCTTTTTGAAGAGTATAGGCGACCCAGACTTCATAACCTTTTCTCTCGAAATATCCCTTCATTATGACACAGAAGTCAATTTCGTCGTCTATTATCAGAATCTTCTTCTTCATCAGCAGTAATAACGATCCGGTTTTAAGGTGCTAACTCACCAGTTGGTGAAGTAATTTCAATAATTCCCGTTTTAAATCGGGTAAGGACATCAAATTTTATCCCAATAACAAAAACTGACAGTTTATAACGCAATTAATTGAATAAAGTTTATCTGTATCAAAATAATTTCTCCTTAAAATTTGATCCATCGGCAATGCAGGTAATTCGATTTACACCTGGATTAAAGACATAGGAATTGTTTTTGCTGTTAGGAGTTTCGCATTTCATTACCTCAAAAGCATCAGTAATGCCGAACCGGAATCTAATCAGGATAGCTATCATTGAAGACGACGAGGATGATTTCCTTATTATCAGGGATTATATTGCCGATATAGAAGGAAAACAATTTGTCATTGACTGGATATCCGACTATAACCAGGCATTGGATGCGATCAAAGGCAAAGGCTATCATCTTTATTTTGTTGATTATTTTCTCGGGTATAAAACAGGGCTTGATCTGTTGGAAGCCGCTTCGGAACTAAACTGTGATGAGCCGATCATATTGCTTACAGGCCTTGGTAATAAAGCCATTGATGTAAAAGCGATGGAAAGCGGCGCCACCGATTATCTTGTTAAAGCGGATCTATCCACTGAAAAGCTCGAAAGGTGCATCCGTTACTCCCTGGAAAGGACTAACATCCTGCGGGAACTGAAATCAAGAGAAGCCAGGTATCGTAACCTTTTTGAAAATTCAAAAGATGCCGTCTTTATAACTGATGATAAGCTCAACTTTACGGAAGTAAACGATGCAGCCGTTGATCTCTTAGGTTTTTCAGAAAATGAATTGATCGGGCGCAACCTAAGCGATTTTATTGCTGAACACCGTTTAAATGGAAAACTGAGGGCGTTACACGAAACCGGCAGCGATATAGAAGAAGATGAAATAAAGATCATAAATAACAGCAACGAAACAAGGGATTGCCTTTTATCGCTGGCTCCGCAAAAAGAAGCCGACGAACAGACCCTTGTAATGCACGGAATCATTCATGACATTACGAAAATAAAGAAA
>DASTIZ010000203.1:0-18620 GCA_035717045.1 Chitinophagaceae bacterium | reverse complement strand
CGATAAACGTATCTTCTTTCCAGATGACTGTTCCTGTCACGGCATCAAGACAAACCAACCAACCATCGAGTGTACCCACATATACTTTTCCTTTCCACACCTGCACGCCACGATTGACTACATCGCAACAGGCTTTTCTCGCATAATTACCATCTACTTGCGGATCATATCGCCAAATTTGCTTTCCTGTTTTTGCATTAAGGGCATATACCTGACTCCATGCCCCCGACGTGTACATAATACCGTCAACGACAATTGGAGTTGCTTCCAGTCCACGGTATACCTTTCCCCGGTTAGAGTTCGTTTCATATTCCCACGCAAAGCCGAGGTCCTGCACATTTCCTGCATTAATCTTTTTAAGCGAGGAATGCTGCTGCTGCATAAAGTTTCTTCCGAGACTCATCCAATTACCCGGTTCTTTGTCGGCATTTGATAATCTTTGTTCATCGATCCATCCTGACCGGCTGTTCTTTTGTGAGCAAGAAATAAATAGTGTGAGAAGAATACAAGTGTAGCAGGCAAATGTCCTCATGGCTGTCCAGTATATGGTGTTTACATGCATGGATAATATCAGCTCATATTCTTATTCTCATAATAAGGAATCTCATCATGACTGACCGACTCTTTTTGATACCAATAGGCTTGAGTAACAATATGCCCGTCTTTTGTTCTTAGCAACTTTCCAAAAATAGCATTGGTAGGATTGAAGGCAAGATTGGTAACGCCAATAGTGAATGTTTCGGGCGGTTGAGGTTGAGGCTGAGGTTGAGGTTGAGGTTGAGGTGGAGCATTTGGATCCGGAGGAGGCGTGGGTTTAGCAGGTGCCGCCTTCGGTGGAGGTGAAGCGACAACGACAACTTCAAATCCATTATGCTCAAGCAAATCTTTTAAAAATGCAACACGCTCCTTTGATGCATTCCTTTCGACGATCGCGCATTTGACTCCACCTAACTCTTCAAATTCATGATTTTTATTGATAGCCATAACCTGGTTTCTAATTATTGGTTGCTGGTTATTTTACAAGCGTATAAATATAATTATAAGCCCCGCTTGCCAACCCGGTTATAATTATACCTCCGATACAAATGATCATGGCCAGTCTTGGTGACCAACCGGCCTGCACTCTTTCGATCGGGTTATCATTTGCATCCATGAACATTGCCTTGATCACTTTTAAATAATAATATAATGAGATCACCATATTCAACGCTGCAATTGTGATCAATAGATAATTTCCCCTGCCGGCACCGGCCAGTAACAAAAAGAATTTACCAAAAAAACCTGCTGTGGGCGGAATACCGCCTAATGAGAACAATGCGATCGCCAGTACCCAGCTTAGCCCCTTGTTTGCTTGGTAAAAACCCTTATAGTCGCTCATGTTTTCCCGCCCCGTTTCAGCGCTTATTAAATTGATAACGCCAAATGCGGCAAGATTGGAAAAGATATAGATCAATACGAAGAAGATCACAGAAGCACTGCCTTCAGGGGAATAGCCGGTGATACCGATCAAAATGAAACCAACCTGCGCAATAGATGAAAAAGCAAGGAAACGTTTCATATTCTCCTGGCGCAATGCAAATAAATTTCCAATGATCATGGTCAGTACGGAAATCAGAAAGACCATATTGTACCAGCTTTCATTTAGCGGAGCAAATGCATTGTATAAAACAGATACCAATACAAACAATATAGCGCCCTTTGATATCACATATAGATACGAGGTGACTGAAACCGGCGAACCTTCATAGACATCGGCCGTCCATAAGTGAAATGGGACGGCGGAAATTTTAAAGCCAAACCCGGCGATCAACAGGATAAAGGAGAAAATCTGCAATGGGTTTCCATCCAGATGTGCGGGTAATTCCGTAAAACTTAATGTACCGGTACTTCCATACAACATGGAAATACCAAACAATAATAATCCAGATGAAAAAGCCGAGGAAATGATCATCTTGAATGCCGCCTCAGATGAGCGACGCTTTTCGAGGTCAAAATTTGCCAGAGCAGCTAATGGTATCGTTGACAGTTCCAATGCCAGGTAAAACATCAGTAAATTATTACTGCTGATCATAAAGAACATACCAAGTAATGTGGAAAGTAGCAGGATGTAAAACTCAGGTGCATGTTTATGATCTTTTAACCAGTTGTAAGACTGCAGCGATATGATCAGCGTCCCCAGGTTCAGTAAATTTTTTTCCAAAGTAAATAATTCGGATGTGCGGAACATATCGCCAAACAAAGTGCCGGATTGCTGGAGGAAAAAGCCCGATGCAAGATTGAGTGCAAGAAGAATATTTACAAAATTGATCAGGGTCTCATTTTTCATTTCCTCCTTACCCAATTTTACAAATAGCAGGATGAAAATGATAAGAGTTATCACCAGCTCTTGCTTCATTAATAGGAGAAATTCATTCATCTAAAAAAAATCAATAATTAATAATCAATTATCATTTTACAACATCAGCTATTTTCTGCATCATGATTTCTGTTCCGGGATTGATCAGGTCCTTTAATAAGAAAGGCACCACGCCGATCACAACGATGCCAAGTATCAATAAAGCCGCTGCTAATTTCTCATTCCACGCGGCATCGCCCAATGACAAATGTTCATTGTTCACAACCGGGCCCATGATAGCCTTCCCGGTTGCCCTTAAAATGTACACGGCGGTCACAACGATGGATGCACAAGCAATAATTGTAGCGATGCGATAAAAGGCATCGGCTCTTTCCCAGGATCCCATAAACACGGTCATTTCGGCAACGAACCCGCTAAACCCGGGTAATCCCAATGAGCATAGACCAGCAATCACAAACACAGTTGAAATAAATGGCATCATTCTCATCAATCCGCCGAGCTGGGCAACCTGTCTTGTATGAGTTCTGTCATAGATCATTCCGATCACAGCAAAGAAAAGAGCTGTCATTAACCCGTGTGACACCATTTGCATCACAGCGCCATCAATGGCTGTTTTGGTTAACATCCCAATGCCTAACAGGACAAACCCACAATGACTTACCGATGAATAGGCATTGATATACTTAAGATCGGTTTGCATCATGGTAGCGAATGCACCATATAAAATGGCAATGCAAGCCAATACAATTATGATTGTTGAATATTCAAGAGCCGCATCAGGCATTAAATAGGTGGCCACCCGTAAACAACCATAGCCACCCAGCTTCATGGAAATACCGGCAAGGAACATGGACGCTGCCGTTGGTGCTGATGAGTGACCATCGGGAACCCACGTATGAAACGGGAACAAGGCGGTAAAGATTCCAAAACCAATAAACGCAAATGGGAAAAAGAGTTTCTGCACTTCAAGAGGAATGTCCATTCCTGCGATCTGCAGGAGATCAAAACTTCCTGTGTAAAAGTAAATTCCGGCGAGCCCGACAAAAACAAGTGCAGAGCCCCCCATGAGCATAAGCGCAAGCTTCATCGCGCTATATTCTTTTTTGCCGCTGCCCCAAATACCGATCAGTAAGAATTTCGGAATCACCGCCACCTCAAGGAAAAAGAATAGTGTAAACAGGTCAAGGGCAATAAAGAAACCATAAGCACCCATGCTTAAGAAAATAAGCAGGAAGAAAAATTCTTTGCTTAACCCTTCCCCGCCTCCCGGGCGGGCAGGCATTTTCCAGGAAACCAATACACCGGCTATTACCACAAAGGCCGTCAGCAAAATCATGGCTATGGATATTCCGTCAACTCCCACATGATAATTGATTTGCAAAGGAGCATACCATGTATAATTGTCCTCAAATAGAAAATTTGCCATGTTACCATCTGCTCGTTGCTGCTGGTAGAAATAAAGTAATACAAATGCAAGTATCAGTTGTACAGCTGATCCAAGTAGTGCCACGATCCTTACCTGTTTTAAATTCTTCATTGGTAAAATCGCAAGCGCGGTCAACAGCGGGATCAATATTAATAAAGAAAGATTCATCAAAATAGTTTATAGTTCATAGTCGATAGTCAATCACAGTTAACTTCAAACCTCAAACTTCAGACTTCAGATTTCAAATAAACTCACTTCCACAAATACAAAAACACAATTGTCAGCGCAACAATTCCCGCAAAGAAATAAATGGCATAGCTCTGCACTTTCCCCGATTGAATGCCTTTTATAAACCCAGAAATTGTTCCCGTTGTATATGCAATTCCATTCATCAGGCCATCAACAATATGTCTGTCGATCCACGCTGCCGGTCTGCCGATCAGGTTAAAAATTATTTTCCGGGTGATAAACAGGTATAATTCATCAATGTAAAATTTCCTATATGCGGTCTTATACAAACCACCCAAAGAATGAGAGATCCTTTGCGGCTTGTCATTTTCTTTTCGATACATCCAGGCCGCTACTAAAATGCCGATTACACCCATTAAAACCGGGGCAATTGAAAACATGGGATCAAAATGTGATTCCAGTGGCACTTTATCAGATGAAACATATTGGCCAAATGGAATGAGACCGGCCAGAACAGAACAGACAGCCAGGATCATTAACGGCAGCTTCATGGAGAATGGCCCTTCACCATGGGCCTCGCCCCAACCCCTCTCCAAAGGAGAGAGGCTTTTATCTCTCCAAAAGATCGAAAAATATAGCCGGAACATATAAAAAGCAGTTAGACCAGAAGTGATCAGCGCAATATAAAATACGATCTTATTAGACTGATAGGCGGCTAACAGAATTTCTTCTTTGCTAAAGAAGCCGGACAAAGGGGGGATTCCTGCAATTGCCAAACAACCAATAAAGAAACTCAGATTGGTGACCGGCAGGTATTTTCTTAAGCCGCCCATGTCCCTCATCTCATTGCTATGAATAAAATGAATAACGACGCCGGCACCCAGGAATAACAATGATTTAAAGAATGCGTGTGTAAATAAATGGAACATGGAAGCTGTATAGCCCAGACCATCCTCGCCTCCATAACCGGAAACACCCAGCGCAAACATCATGTAGCCGATCTGCGACATAGTCGAATAAGCGAGCACTCTCTTAATATCCGTTTGTGTACATGCAATGATAGCTGCAAGTAATGCTGAAACGATCCCGACAGTTGTTACAATGCTCAAGGCAACCGGCGTAATTGTAAACAATGGGAACAGTCTTGCCACCAAAAAAACGCCGGCAACAACCATGGTAGCCGCATGTATCAATGCAGAAACAGGAGTAGGGCCCTCCATGGCATCGGGTAGCCAGATATGCAAGGGAAACATTGCTGATTTACCGGCTCCACCTATAAATATCAACGTTAGTCCCCATGTTAATGCGCTTACGCCGACAAATGATGCAGTAGTGATGCCAAGAAACTGTGGTGATTGTTCGTCTGTCAATCGTTGAATAAGTATATTGAAATCGAGAGTACCGCCGTAGAAGGCAAGTACCAGGATGCCTATGAGAAAACCAAGATCCGCAAAACGTGTGACAATAAATGCTTTTTTAGAAGCGGCAACGGCAGACGGTTTGTCATAATAGTAACCGATCAGCAGATAAGAGGACACACCCACAAGCTCCCAGAAAATATAGATCTGGAACAGGTTGCTGGAAATAACCAGACCCAGCATGGAGAAAGTAAACAATCCCAGGAAGGCGTAATAGGTTGCAAATCTGTCTTCACCTTTCATGTAACCCAAACTAAATATGTGCACCATCAATGAAACGAAAGTGACCACAACCAGCATCATAACGGAGATCGGATCGAGGATGATGCCCATATCTATACTTATATTTTCTGAAAATGAAAGCCAGGTATATTTTACGGCCGTTATGGTTTGATAGGTATCGCCGACTTTTCCGTCGACAAAGAAATAGTTATACGCCGTGTATAATGATAAAGCACAAGAAATCAGCAACAAACCTGTTCCAATAATTCCTGAAGAAGCTTTCAAATATTTTCTTCCAAATAAACCCAGTAATACAAATCCCGCCAGTGGCAATAAAGGAATTAATGCTATATAAGAGGAATAATTCATTTAGTTATAAAATGTTCAATGCTCAATGTTCAATCCCGATCGCTATCGGGATCAATACTCAATTAAAGAACTAAAGACTGCCGGCTGCTGACTGCCGCCTGTCACCTCACCACTTCATCTCCTCTGCCGTTTCTACATCAATGGAACGATGGCTGCGGTAGAGATTAATGATGATGGCTATTGCCACTGCCGCTTCTGCCGCCGCAATCGTAATGATGAATATGGTAAAGAAAATGCCGTCAAGTTTTTCAGGATACAGGTATTTGTTGAACACAACAAAGTTTATGTTCACACTGTTTAAAATCAGCTCGATCGACATTAACATGGTGATCATATTACGGCGGGTGAATAAACCGTACATGCCAATAAAAAACAGCGCTGTGCTAACAAATAGAATATGTGAAATAGGAATATCCATTTCCTGATCCCACCTTCGTTCCCTGTCGATTGCTTGGCTTCACTCGCAATAACGTGAAAGAGAGGCGGGCTTTAGATTTTAATTTATCATTTTGTAATTAACATATCTTCATTCGTACACCAATTGACATTATTCAACAATCTCTTTTTCTAAATGTGTTTCCAAATCAGCTTGCCCTTGTGTGTTGATGGTCTTTCCTGTTGGGGAAGGCCGCGAAGGCGCCGGGGCTTTAATCGCTATCACGATACAACCCACCATGGCAGCCAGTAATAAAATAGTCACTACTTCAAATGGTAATACGTAACCATTCTCACCGGTTTCAAGCATTTGGGTACCGATCTTATTTACGCTCCAGTCGAAGGGTTTTTCACCAGCCTTAAAATCATTCTTATATATCAAAAAGTATGATAACGCAAAACCAAATAATACAGCCAGCACCGAGGCCACAGTTCTCATAACCGGTGGCTTTGGCATTTCCCTTCCTGCCTGTTGGGTCAGGAAAATCGAAAAGATGATGAGAACGACTATGCCGCCAACATACACGACGATTTGCACTGCCGCAATGAATTCCACCTGCAGCCAAAAGTACAACCCGGCGATTCCTATTAATGAGAATAGCAACCAAATGGCAGAGCGGAAGATCTTGTTAGTGGTTACTGAAAGAATAGCTGTGCCGAGTATAAAAGCAGAAAGAATATAAAATATGGTTTGTGATGCAGTCATTCCTGAGTTAAATTCCAAAAGACATATTGCAAATTCCAAAAAAATTCAAAAGAATAAAATATAGCAACCTCCTTACCGGATTTGTCTTTAATATTTATTTGGCTTTTGTTATTTGAATTTTGTTATTTAATTTTTGGTTTATTTGGTTCTTGTCATTTGGATCCTGTAATTTTTTATTCAACTCCTTCCCGGATCTTCGAGCCGGGTCGATTCAAAATCTTTATCAGTTCAGTCCTGTCGGTTACACTGTGCTCAAAGGTCTGCGCCATCTTGATCGCATCGGTCGGACAAGCTTCAATACACAAATTGCAGAATGTACAGAGCTCCAGGTGATATACAAATTCGTCAATGGCTTTTTTCTTTTTGCCATCCGGTTGAATATCAAACTTGGTTACAATTTTGATCGTTGCATTCGGACAAGCTAGCTCGCAAGCCGTGCAACCCGTGCATGCATGTTCATTATTCTCGTCATGCGGCATCACCACTTCACCACGAAAACGTTCAGGTAAGATCAACGTCTCCCTGTTATCCGGGTATTGCTGGGTAATCTTTTCTTTATGATGGCGTAAAGCATAGCCCCCGGTGATTTTCATACCGGTCAGCAGCGACCTGAAACCGCTCCACACGTCTTTTATGTATTTAACTAAAAACATTTCGTTTATTAAAAATGCCAGTTCATTATTGCCATCACAGTTGCCAATAAAATGTTGAACATGCTTATAGGCAACAAATATTTCCATTCCAGGTTCAATAACTGATCAATGCGAAGCCTCGGAAATGTCCAACGGAACCACATGATCACAAAGATCAAAAAGAACGTTTTAGCCATAAACCAAATGCTGGAAGGGATATAATCCATGATCTCATTGAACTTTGTATCAGTACCAAAATGCAGAGGTTGCCACCCACCGAGAAACAGCGTAGCACCGATCGCACATACAACAAATATATTTGCATACTCAGCCAAAAAGAACAGGGCGAATTTCATTCCTGAGTACTCCGTATGAAATCCTGCTGTTAGTTCCGATTCTGCCTCCGCCAGGTCAAATGGAGCACGATTCGTTTCCGCAGTTACGGCGATCATAAAAATGATAAATGCAATCCACACAGGTATATGACCCTTGAATATCCACCACCCATCGGCTTGCGAATTGATAATGGAAGAAATCCTGAGATCGCCGGTGAGTATAACAATCACCAGGATCGCAAAGCCGGCACTCAATTCATAACTTACGATCTGTGCGCCGCTGCGCATGGCTCCCAGCAGCGAGTACTTATTGTTGCTGGCCCATCCAGCCATCAATACACCAATGACCGACACAGATGAAACTGCGGCAACAAACAAGATCCCAATATTAACATCCCATATCTGTAACCCTTTTGCAAACATCAATGGCGCCATGATCACCATCGCAATGATCATTACAATGAAGGGTGCTACGTTGAACAAAAATTTATCGGCGCCATCAGGCGTCATACCTTCTTTAACGATCAGTTTCAATGTATCGGCCGCAGTTTGAAACATTCCGCCGGGTCCTACACGATTTGGGCCCAGTCTTAATTGCATCCATGCAGACACTTTTCTTTCCATCATGATCAGTACCAGGCCAAGCATGGCAAACAAACCAATAATACAAACGCCGACAATCGCAAATTCAATAAGCATGGGCCATGGCCCGCTCAAATTGTTATTCAGCCATTGATGAATACTGTTTGCTATGTTTTCTAATGAAGGCATTTTTGATTTTAGATTTTAGATTTTCGGTTGCAGATTTGAAAATCTAAAATCCGCAATCTAAAATCTAAAATGGTTTTATCTATCTATATCCGGTATCACCAAATCGATCATGGCCATTATTGCTACAAGATCACCGATCTTTCCTCCACGGGCCATATGATCCAATGCGCTCAGGTTACTAAAACCAGGCGAACGGAATTTGATACGATATGGTGTAGTTCCACCTTCACTTACGATATAGACTCCGAATTCTCCTCTTGCTGTTTCGACTCTGGAATAATATTCTCCTTTTGGCAATTTCAATACTGCCTTTGTTTTTGCCTGGATCTCACCCTGGGGAATATTATCGATCAGTTGCTCAACTATGGAAAGTGATTGCTGCATTTCTTTCATCCGCACAATATATCGTGCGTAACAATCACCGCCAGTTTCGAGCACTTCATCAAACTGCAACTTTCCATACACTTCATAAGGATAAAGTTTTCTTATATCACAGCTAACGCCGCTTCCTCTTGCCGTAGGACCGGTACAACCATAAGAAATAGCATCTTCTTTTGAAAGATAGCCAACGCCTTTCACCCTGTTTTCAAAAATCACGTTTCCAGTGAGTAATTCGTCGTATTCATCGATCTTGCTTTTAAAATGATCGACGAATTCATGCACTCTTCTTTGAAAATTCGGATGCACATCCGTCATGACTCCACCCGGCACCATATAGTTCATCGTTAGTCGTGTGCCGCAACTTTCTTCCATGATGTCATTGATCATTTCCCGTTCACGAAAAGCATGAAAGAATGGCGTAAGGGCACCAATATCCATCGCCCCTGCGCCCCACCATAACTGGTGTGATGCCAATCTTGTCAATTCGTCCATCAACACCCTTATCACCTGTGCTCTCGGTGGTACTTCTACCTGTAACGCTTTCTCCACGCACAAGCAGCAACCATGATTATTGATGTGCGAAGAAAGATAATCCATCTTGCTGGTCACATAAATAAATTGACGGAAAGTCAGGCTCTCGCACATTTTTTCAATGGAACGATGAATGTATCCAAGATGAGGCTCGACCTTTTTAATCGTTTCTCCATTTAGTGTAATTACCAGATGAAGCACCCCATGTGTTGAGGGATGCTGCGGACCCACATTGATCACCATATCGCCGAATACATCTGGCCTCCTATCCCCCGAAGGGGAAATGTTGGAAGAATCACTTACTATGACAGTTTCTCTGAACAATACTTAACTCCTTAATCATTTATTTAGACGGTCATTTAATTTCCCATGAGTACAGATCGTTTTCTAAGTGCCCCCTTCGGGGGACAGGGGGCCTATAGTCTAATCATATTCACAGGATCTTCAAAATCTTTCCGCATCGGATTTCTTCCTTCCCAACCGTCTGGCAATATCAGTAACCTCAGATCCGGATGATTTAAAAAGTTTACGCCAAAAAATTCATATACTTCCCTTTCATGAAATTCTGCCGTTCTCCAGATATGCGATACGGTTTCTATTTCAGGTTTGTTCCTGTCCAATTGCACTTTAACCACTACCTGGTGACGGTATGTTGTTGACTCCAGATGATAAACCATAGTAAGATGAGTCTTCCAATCGATGCAAGTCAGGCAAAACAAATAATCAAAGCTCAAATCAACTCTATTTCTGAAAACGTCCATTGCCGAATGAAAATCGGCAGGTGCGATATTAATATTTACCCATTCACCGCTTTCATCAAAAGTTGCACCCGGGAAAACTTCAATCAGCTTTATTTTTAATTCGTCTTTGGTCATTAATTAAGATGCCTTTTGATTCGCGATATTGATCGGGACTATTTTACTTTCTTCCCTTATTTGTTCTCTTGTTAAACCCTTTTTTATCTTATCCTGTAATAACATCAATGAATTGATCAGCGCTTCCGGTCTTGGCGGACATCCCGCAACATATACATCAACGGGTATCACATGATCTGCACCTTTTACGACACAGTAGGTGTTGTAAAAGAACGGGCCCCCACTTGTTGCACATGCACCCATCGCTATTACATATTTGGGGTCGGCCATCTGGTCATATAATCTCTTTAAAACGGGTGCCATTTTATTTACGATGGTGCCTGCTATAATTATTACATCAGCTTGTCGTGGAGTGGCTCTTGCCACTTCAAATCCAAAGCGACTCCAGTCGTACTTAGCGGAAGCGGCACTCATCATTTCGATGGCGCAACAGCTGGTGCCAAATACCAGTGGCCATAAAGAATTACTCCTGGCCCAATTGATCACATCATCAAGTTTTGTAACCAATACTCCGCCCGTAGGAGATTGATGAATATCGCCGGGAAAGGCAAGAGGTGAGTCTGATCGAAATTTGTCGCTCATTTATTTTTCTTTATTGCCACTTTAATGCCCCTTTTTTATGGGCATATAGAAAGCCCAGAAACAGAATGAAAAAGAAAATCATAATTTCTACCAGGGCGATCCAGCCCATACTCTTTACAACGACAGCCCAGGGGTAAAGGAATATCAGCTCAACGTCAAAAATCAAAAATATCAGGGCAAAAAGATAATATCCGACATTGAATTGTATCCAACTTGGCCCTTTTGTGGGGACACCGCATTCATAAGGTTCACCCTTTTGTTTGTTTTTCGTTGCTTTCAACACTACTTTCGAAATAAGCATCGCCATGCCGGAAAAAGCAACTGCGGAGATCATTAAAACGATGAGTGATGATGCACCCATAGCGATTTCAGATTTTCACGAATATAGCAAGTGTGATTGACATCCGAATATGAGAGTTATCAACGGAAGAAATGTCCAAAATCATATCTGAAAGTTCCAATTCTATCCGTACAATTCCTGGTGAATGGACTTCTTGTCGTAACCCATCGCAAGGATTCTTTGTTTGGCTTCATCGATCATCACTTTCCATCCACAAAGAAGAAATAGTGCCGGCTGCTTATTGACACAAAGTTCTTCATAGATAGCGTGAACATAACCCTTACGACCTTCCCAGTCTTCGCGGGAAAGGGTAGGGATATAATGAAAATTCGCAAGACCAAGATTTTTCATTTCTTCATAATACAGCAGATCGGTTTTCTTTCTTGTACCAAAGATCAGGTAGATGTCTTTATGTGGAATGTTATGAAGTTTAATATAATTCGCCATGCTCCGGAATGGTGCGATGCCCGTGCCCGTACAGATCATGAAGATCTCTTTTTGATAGTCTTCTTCATCCAGGGTGAAGACACCTTGTGGGCCACGTAATGTCAATTCACTACCCACATCTACATGTTTAAAGAGATACGTTGTACCTACACCACCCTCAAGCAAAACAATCACAAGTTCAAAAACATTGGTCCCGTCAGGCCAGCTTGCGATCGAGTAGCTTCTTATTCTTCTATTCGGTTTTTCATGAATTGGGAGGTCAAGAGTGATGAATTGTCCGGGAATAAAATCGAATTTCTCCAATTCGGGGATCTGGATCCAATAACGTCTTGTGTTTGGTGTTTCATTTTCTATGCGGATCACCTTTCCGGTTCGCCAGGGTTGAAGCGCCATAAAAAAATTTTATTCAAAGTACAAAAGGAATTACAAAAGGAACTTAACAACCAACTAAAAAAGCGGCACCGGAGCGCCGCCTTTTGCCTAATGGCAAGCAATCGAACTTTTAAAAGTAAATAAAATTCTGAAAGCACCAAATATATTTTAAACGCGAACATCAGGAGTTAATTCTTTTATCTTCCTGGTCGTAGCGTAATATATCTTGCCTTTCCATGTATAACGGATCACCAATTCATTTGTCGTCGCACGTTTCAGTTTAATGCCTGCAGATTTTATACCGGCGGGATGTACCAGTATTACTTTATTGCTCGTTACAGGAACCATAATTGTGGTGTCATTTTTTTCAAGCCCTGTGTAAACGATCTTTTTCACAGGCAAATCCGTGATCGTTTCGGACTTAATTTCATGCTGTTTGCCATCGATCCAAAGGCCCGTAATGTTAACTTTATCTTTCTTGGGGATTGATAAGTAAAACCAGTAATTAAAACTTTGTTTTTGCTCTCGTTGTTTAATTGCGTTCCTTTTTTCATTTTCATTTTCACGGGGTCCAATAATATTACCTGGTATGCTTGCTTGTTTATAAGCGTATACTTTTTTTACCTGGGCATCGCTGATCATACACAGGGTAAACTGGCAAACAAGAAAAATTAGTAATTTTCTACCCATACTATAAAGATGCGACAATGCTATGATCAGCATATAAAAAACTGTTAACAAAAAGCCCTCTTTTCAGAGGGCTCCGGTTATCGTATGATCTTTTGAATGTGGCGATACTTCTTATTATCACTATAAATACTTAAGACATAAGCACCTTTTGCAAACCTGCTGATATGCAGATTTCCATCCTGGTAATTTGTCTCCGACTGGTAGATCTCCTGGCCCTGCATGTTATATAGTTGAATTGATACCTTTTTTACATCTGTTTTGTTACCGACCCTGTACTCAATGATGTCATCCGTCACAGTGGGATAAATCTTTGTAATAAAGGTTTTGTCATTCAACACCGGGTTATTGATGCCTGTGACAAGGTTTGGTGAACCAAGTTGAGCATAATAGAGCCCATTTCCATGTGTACCGACTACCATCACATTATCTTCCGGCCGGTAAGCAAGTGAATTAATGACTGCAAAGTTTAGTGTTGTCGCACCTTCACGCTGCCAGGTGGGTGATCCGCCTGCAAGCAGTGTTGTCCCGAGGTTCTCTACTGCAAATAAACCTGCCGCTGTTCCGACGTAATATTCTGTAACTGGATTATTCGATGCATCTTTCTTGGTAACGATCATGCAGCTGCGGGCAGAGATATAGCCGGACGTGGTTGTGCCGGCAAGATTGCCTTCTGCGTCTCTCCATGTTGGGCTTGCACTCTTAGCATTATTGGTCCAAATGATGCTTATTACATTATTAAAGTTAGCGCCCACTGTTCTTCCATAATTTGTAACAACCGCTATGATCTCGTTATCATTATTCGGATTAACGGCAATGTCCTGGATATTTAACCCGGATAGATTTAAACTCGTAGGTGTTATATTCACAGGTGTAGTAGTTGCGGCCGCATTTCTTGGATCGTCGAGCCTGAATATCCTTCCATCCGTAGTTCCAAAATACATCGAATGAGATGTGCCATAGTTGCCGCGACTGAAAGCAATGGCTCTAATGGCTATGTTTGTCCCGTTAGTAGGATTTACAGCGCTGCTTACACCGGTCAATTCTGTCCATTGGGCCGATGTAACGGTTGCAGCATTTACAGTCCGGAAAAGCCTGTTGAAGTTCACATAGAATAGAATTTCAGTATTATCAGGATTCAGTTTAAAGTTTGTAACAAATTCGCCAAACTCGGTCGTTGATCCGGAAAATGAAGGAGTCAATCCATTGGGACGAATTTCTGTTGGGCTGAATGTTGTTTGCAGCTGACCCCGGCGAACACTACCAAACTGCACTCCTCCGTATAAAAACTGAACGGCTCCGTTTTTCCTGGATATACCGACTGAAGCTCCGTCACCACCAACCAGGCGACGATGATTATTGCTATCCGCTGGTGCAACGCCCGAAATACCCGATTTATCCCTGAACTGCGTGCCGTTATCCTGTGCACCACCCGCAAAATTATTTATTCCGGCTTCGGGATCTATAGCAACACGGTAATATTGCAGCGTTTGATAATTATTTAAATGTGACCACGCGACAGTTGAGCCCGGCGCAGTAATGTCAGTTGTTGCACGTATACCGCCATCGTCTGAGCTTATTGCTTCATTGGAATTTGACGGGTTAAAAACAAAGTTGTGAATATCAGGGTGACTGTTTGGATAGAATGTCAGTGTAGGTAACGTATTTCCATACCCCCCGATCCAGGAAGTAGCGGCAGTGCTGGCAAAACCATTTGTTGAGCGATATAAACTTGTGCCACCAAGGATCACAAAATTTGGATCGTTTGGTTTTACTGTTATGAACATATCGTATCCACCCTGGATTGTAAACGGGTCAGTCGCATCATGATCCCCACCGGGAAAATCGGGAAGATTTGCCGACAGGTTTGTCCAGTTATTTCCTGATGTCATATCCAGTTTGAACAGATCTGCCTCTTTATTTCGGCCGGAACTTGTATTGGTTAACCCATTTTCATACAGGACATATAAAATGTTCTCATTTGATGGAGCTAACGCCAGTAACGTTCTTCTTGTATCATAAAATGGTGAACCCCCTACATCGGTTGATGTATATGCATTGCCTCTCCAGCCATCAACTGAATCCACGCCAAGTGTTTGTCCGCCCGCCAGTCTGGTATATGAATTGAAGTTACCGGTTGTGGATTTCCATATACCTCTTAATGAAAGATCCGGGGCTGCGCCTGTTATTGCTACATACACTTTTCCTGTTGGGGATATGACCACATCACCTTGTCCGCCTGCCGCAAATCCGGATACAACGCTTCCGAAAACCGTGTGAAAACTAGTACCACCGTTTTGGGAGCGAACAACTCTCCTGTGACAGGCAACATACACATCTCCATTAGTTGGGTTCACTGATATCCTATGCACGTAATCGAAAGGATGATCAAATCGCTCAGGTAAACCAGCACCAAGCGGACTGCCATTGAAGTCAGTAATATTAGTTAAGGACAATCTTGTCCAGGTGGCACCATTGTCGGTTGACTTCAGCACACCATAAGCAAGGTAGCCGGCGCCCGTAGCGTCAGTAGAACTTCCGACATACTCACCGCCACCCGCATACCATATATCCTGGCTACCGGGTCTTGGATCCTGTGCTATGGAAGACACATTGTGTACTTCATTTGGCGGAGTCACTTTTGTCCAGGTTACCCCGCCGTCAGTTGATCTGAAGATTCCCCCGCTTACACCACCGGCAAGCAACACCCGGTTTGTTGTTCCATTGTAACGGATATCATAAGCGAGGCCCCTTGTTCTTCCGCCATTATTATTTGGACCAGCCGGTATATAATTGTTTTGAATAGTTAATCGTGATGTGGGCGACGACATAGATCTTTGAGGGATGGATCTGGCAAGATTAATTTCCTGGTTACGCAGACCAAAAAGAGCCTCTCCTGTGGTTGGGTCCTTAATCATGTCTGCCTCATACTTCCACCGCTGATAGTGATAAGCGGCTTCCTTCTCCTCGATTTTTTCGAGAGCTTCAACAGTCTCTTGCCGGGCCGTCCTTGATTTGTCGAGCACTAAAAAAGAAACAACCGCAACTAATGAAACAAACAACACAGACGCAATAACCTTTCTTTTCATGTGTATATCTTATTTAATCATTATGGTCACATGGAATTCATCCGACTGAGCCAGGACTCATTTTATCACTGACTTTTAGAGTTTGGCAAGATACTTAAATCTGGCTGACTGTCCTCGCTCATGCAACAGGCAAATGTCATATTTTTGTGTCGGATGAGTGTTAAGGATTTGATGAACGTATTCTCCGATTCCCCCCGCCTTTTTCAACTGGCGGACAGGCTTACTTTTTCCCATCCTCAAAAAATTCATCTCGAAAACCTCCAGGGCAGCTCACCCGAATTTTTTACGGCCGCCATTTTTGAACATTCTGTTTGCTCACAGTTTAATCACCTGATCGTATTAAATGATGCCGAAGATGCCGCCTATTTTCATAATACCCTTGAAAACCTGACCGGGGCGCTGGATATTTTTTATTTTCCTTCCTCATTTAAACAGAGAAAGAACTTTCACCTGCTTAACAGCAGCCACGTAATGTTACGAACAGAGGCGCTGACCAAAGTTGCCTCACAATTAAACACTTCGGGTGTCGTAAATAAAAAGGTACTGGTCACTTATCCCGAGGCATTATTTGAGAAAGTTGTTGTACCCGGCACAATTTCTTCCAATATAGTTTTTATAAAAAATGGGGATACGATAGACACCGGCAACTTGTTATTGAAACTGGCTGACCTTGGTTTCGAAAAAACAGATTTCGTGTATGAACCGGGTCAGTTCGCCATTCGTGGCGGCATTCTTGACATTTATTCTTTTGGGAATGAAAAGCCTTACCGGGTCGAGCTTTTCGGAAACGAAGTAGATTCAATCAGGATCATTGACCCTGAGACGCAACTCAGTGAAAGAAAATTGTTGCAGGTGAGCATCATCCCGAATATCGAGACACAATTCGTAAATAAAGAAAAGATCTCCCTGCTTGATTTTTTACCCGAAAACACGATTGTTTGGATCCGTGATGAAGATTTATTATTTGAAAGAATAAAGTTGGCTGAAGAAGAACTGGGAGCTTTTTTTGAGAATAAGACAGAAGGCAGACGTCCGGACGAGACAGACCAGGCTCTGCAGGCAAATTTTACAATCAACGATTTTATTCCGGCTTCTGCGCTGCAAAAGCAAATTAGAGACCGGTCATGCGTTTATTTTGGCGAAGAGCCGGATGATCCTTCGGTTTTCATAATACAATCCAATACAAAAACACAACCTGCGTTTAACCGGCGCTTTGACCTGCTCATCCAAGATCTGAAAAGCTGGGAACAAAAAGGCTTTACCGTTTACTTGTTTGCCGAAAATCCAAAACAGCTTGAAAGATTGCGAATCATTTTTGAAGATCTGAAATCGGATATTGTATTTAATCCTGTTACCATATCCATTCATGAAGGTTTTATAAATGAAGATCTGAAAATTGTTTGCTACACCGATCACCAGATATTTCAGCGCTATCATAAGTATCGTGTTAAGCAGGCCTATAATAAGAATAAGGCACTAACATTAAGAACACTGCGTGAATTACAGCCGGGAGATTTTGTTACCCATATCGATCACGGTGTCGGGACTTTCAGCGGGTTACAAAAAATTGAAGTGAACGGGAGATTGCAGGAAGCAGTGAGGATCATTTATAAAGATTCAGATATCCTTTATGTAAATATCAACTCGCTTCACAAGATCGCCAAATACACCGGCAAGGATGGCACCATCCCTAAGATCAATAAACTCGGAAGTGATGTTTGGAATAGATTAAAAGATAAGACAAAGGCGAGGGTCAAAGAAATTGCATTTGACCTGATCAAACTTTATGCAAAAAGAAAAGCACAACAGGGATTTGCACATACACCGGATAATTATTTGCAAACTGAACTGGAAGCTTCATTTATTTATGAAGACACACCTGACCAGAGCAAAGCAACTGCAGATGTAAAAAAAGATATGGAATCGGGATCGCCAATGGACAGGCTGATCTGTGGCGATGTGGGCTTTGGCAAAACGGAGATCGCTATTCGTGCTGCATTTAAAACATGTATTGACGGAAAACAGGCAGCCGTACTGGTGCCAACTACCATTCTCGCATTTCAGCATTACCAAACCTTTAGCGACCGGCTTAAAGATTTTCCTGTGACTGTTGATTATATAAATCGTTTTAAATCGGCAAAAGAGAAAAAAGAAACATTAAAAAAACTGGAAGAAGGGAAAATTGAGATCATAATTGGCACGCATGCACTGCTTGGAAAGGATGTGAAGTATAAAGATCTTGGGTTATTAGTAATTGATGAAGAACAAAAATTCGGAGTGGGTCATAAGGAGAAAATTAAGACAATAAAAACAACGGTTGATTGTTTAACATTAACAGCAACTCCCATCCCGCGAACATTGCAGTTTTCGCTGATGGGTGCCAGGGATCTGAGCATTATCAATACGCCGCCCCCTAATCGTCAACCGATACAAACCGAAGTCCACGTTTATAACCAG
>DASTIZ010000202.1:0-6209 GCA_035717045.1 Chitinophagaceae bacterium | reverse complement strand
TAAAATAATTCAGAAAAAAACATGCCAGCTGAATTTATGCATACGAACTGTAGAATGCAAAGTCGTGCTGAAATCTTGATCTCAAACATGAGCGTCCTAATAAGGATATTATGAAAGATCGTATTGTGAGGATTATAAATTCAGTAAGGTTTTGTATTGCAAAGTAACCAGGCAAATCAACCAAATACCAAAATCGGAACAAACCCAGAAAACCCCTTTAAACAGGACTTTGTTGATGCTTACTTCTACCTATTGAGACTCTTCTTTTTAAGTTGCTTTCGTATCCTAAATACTTCTGGTAACATCTGATATTCCCGATGTGCTGGAATTAATCCATGTACTACTCTCGTACAACAATTGACATTAATTTACCACCATACCCATTTTATTTTCCCCTTACCTTTGAGCAAAGGATAACTTTGCAAGTTCATTTTCTTGGCACTAAAACGAATAGAATCCTTTTTGTAATTTCCTTCAAATACATATTCATTAGAACCGTTTATGGTGTAACTCAGATTGCATTTAAAAGTGCTATCGTTCCAAGAGCTTAATGCCAATGATTTAGTGACTGTATCTATTTCGATACTGCGATAGATAACAGAGTCATTCGTGTATTGTATAGCTATTTCGCCAAATTTATTGATTCCAATTTTCCTCCAATGCATAGCGTCGTTGGGAATGGTTGATTGATTTGGCTGGCTCCGATAAAACTTTTCTATATCATAAATGCCATCTATGTTGCCGAAATATGGTTTAGAGTAATTTTCTTTTATTTCTACCGATAACTTAATTGATGAAAAAACTGCATACGCAATCAAAATATATTTTAAACCATACTGGATCAACCTTATTTTTTTGTTTATCGCAGGCAGTACAATGGTTGTTAATGACGTGTTCTTATTTAAAAAGAAAAAATTAAATACTCGTTTAATATCAGGGCTTATAATGAAAAGAGCTATTAAGATAAGGTGAGCTGACAACCATTTTACCAGGGTGTCATATCCAATATTAAGCAATAAAACGTTTGTAAGAGTTGCGATAGCCAGGAAAGCACCTAGAGATGCTGTTCTTCTGAAAAGAAGTAAAACCGCAGGTATTGTTTCCATTAAGCCACCAAAGTAATTATATGCTTTTGACGCGCCCATGAATGTCCACAATAAAGTATGGGAATCAATATTTCCGAGTGGCTGCATTAAATAAGTTGGCTGAGGATCGAAGAACTGAGCGCCAAACAACTTACCAAAGCCGTACCCAAAGAGAATAAACGCAAGATAGTAGCGCGCAAAGGTGTAGACGCAAATAAATAGAAATAGATAATTTGTACGCTTCGCAAAAAGCGTCCAAACAATAGTTACTAAAACTGCTAAAAGAAAATATGAAAAAATGGCGATATAAAACCAGGACGTATCGCCGTCTCCTTTATATATATTGTCTGCAAATTTTTGCTGGATGAAAAGACGATTTACCAGCCCAACAAAAACATCGGATATATATTGAAATGGTGTGTTGAATTGAAACTTCTGTAGGAAGGGCAAAAAAACCTGAAAAGCGCTACCGAGAAAAACAAAATACAAAATCAAATAACAAAATGCAAAACGAAAAATAATGAGTTCCGTCTTTGTCCACGCAGTTGAGAAGCTTTGATTCATAATGAAGTGCTTTGGTATAAAGACGGAACAGCTAACGCGTAAATTTTTGACATAAACGCAACGAGTCTAAACAGCCCCCGGTCAGAAGCGTACTCACACTACAATTGGAAGGACGGTTGTAAGGAAGATAAGCTTAATTTTCCAGCTTTACAGCCTTAATTTGCGACTCTTGTTGTTCTAATAATAGGGCAACTATGCGTGTTGGAATACGTTTTTGACTGGTGGCCAGAGTTTGGAGTTTAGGAGTTACTGGAGAACGGGTAACCAGGTTTCGAATACTGATGCGGCTTTAAGATTGGTCTCAGTGCTTCCTGTTGGAAAAACATATTCGGCATCTAGCAAGGTATCAACATCTCTTTTAAAACACATTTTCATAGTGCTTCGGGACATGTAAATCCCCAAACCGCCACTTCTCAGTTGCGATACCTAAATCTATTTTCAAAAGTTGCATCGAATCCTAGTAATTAGGTCGCCTTCTATATTTATGCGAATGGTGTGAAACCATTCTACCACGACATCTTCGATCGCGCGAACGAGGTCAACTTTGAAAACATTGAAAATTTGATCAGGCTTCTTCAAATATTTGTGAGTGGACTGTGTGAATGAAGTAAGGGATGCACTAAAAATGCATATCTATGCGCGGTAACTTTCCCGCCGGCTGATGATAAAGTGACCCATGATTTTTTTTGAGAAGCTCAAACAAAATGGAAACAACTGAGATAAATAGACTACCTTATACTTGCTTTAGTATTCTGTTCTTCCAAATAACGATCGGCACCATCTATTAATCTGCTACTGATAATGCATTAGTCATCTCTCAGGGAAGTTAATTTAGCAGAGAAAGTTAATTTTTTTAGGGATGCAGATGTGAAAATTGCAATTCATCCATTGTGATGACGAATATTTTTACTGCTGTAAAAAAAGGTCTGATCTTAAATTATTACACGCTTAACCCATAGAATGAAACATTTCCTTTTGTCGTAATTATTGCAATCACGTGCTTGTGCTGCGATAGCTATTAATCGTTATAAAACATCTGATTATTTGTGCAGTGATGCTTTCATTTGCCTATCTGCAAATGCGTTTGGCGTTCAAGCTAAACTTATAGAAAGAGTGATCATGAAAAAACGGCAGGCTTTTAAAGGGCGTAAATGATGTGTCAAACAGTAAGGGCGAAGTAAATAAATAAAACTATGAAGCAAGTTATTTTTCACGTTATGAGTGCGGTTATTGCACTCGTTCTCATCTTGTCATCATGCTCTAAGGTCGACTGGAAGATTTTGAAAGATAAGCATGGCTGGAAATTTTTAATACCTGATTGTGATGTGCAGCGCGTTTACACACAGGGTGCAGGCAGTAGCATTAATGTGCAAATGCAAAAAACATTTTATCCGGATGGCCGCACCAAAAAGATTGGATTTTACACGTATTCCGGTACAAGTGAAGACGTCTTCTGGCACTCGTTCTCGTTACACTACAATGTTGGTAGCCGAACGGTAGATATAATCGATAGTGCGAGAGGGGCCGCTGTTCTAAAAGCCATTTTCAATCCCTCAGGCAGGCTGGAGCGACTGGAAAGGCTTCAGGGCGACACGTCAGTGTTCGGTGATTATATCTTCGAATATGTAAACGGAAGGCTTGACCGGATCAACCAGGAGTCATTCACTTACGATTCAAATGGAAATATTGTACGGCGGGAGATATACAATGCAGCCGCGGGTCACGCTGTACAAGGATCGATCTATACCTTTGGTGTGGCAGCAACCGATAAAAGACAATTTTATATTCCTCAATATAACTACATGATCGTTATTGATCCTTCCATGGCGCTCATCGAATACCTGAGATGGATAAAAGATTTTTCGCCAAAAAATATTTTAACCAGAATAGAATACGTAGCGCCTTTGCCTCAGGAAGAAACTTTCAGTGCACATGTTTTTGACGCAGACGGAAAACTGACCAGTTATTCATTGGGGGGACAGTGGGGGGATTCTGTGGGGAGTACGAAATATATTGAGTGGACGTGCAGCGCATATTAATTAGGAATTACTGGACATATTTTACTGAATTATTTTTCGCTCCGTTGCTTTATAAAGAAGATGTGGAAAACGCACCGGGCACAAAGGCCTAAAGATGCGTTTCCCACATAACAATCCGCGGCCTAAATCGACCACTATTGCTAAATTATTTCGAACTCAATTCTTTGTTGAAAAATAGAAGTTCCGACCATTGGTGGTCTACATCAACGCTAATGGATGCGCTCAATTTGTCGAAAGATCCCTCTCCATTAGCTGCATCATATCTTTCCTTCATCGGCTTTCTGAAATCACTTTCTTTCTCCTTCAGTCCCTGCTTGTACCTTGCTACAACAGCGTATTGCGGTGCGCCCGATGAACTTGCTTCATATACCGCAACTGTTTGCTGTCCACCTTCCCAGGCTTTCTTTAGCAACGTTATGGCTGTTTCTACTGCACCACTTTTCCCAGGGTTAGGAAATACATGCGTAATTGCTATCTTATCCACGAAATCGGTCAGTTGCACCGTACTCAGTTCTTCGCGGAAAACAAGATAACCCATCGAGTTTTTGTCGGTAGTGAATGGCAGCACATTTTTATAGAAATCATCCATGTGTGCTTTACCGAGAGTGCCGCGTTTGTCCAACGCATCCCAGGTAGCCGGACCTTCGATTACCATGTATCCTCCTGCATCGGGGCCTGATTCAATGGTGTACACCCTCCATTTCCATTCGCCTGTATGATATTTTTCTGCATGCGCCTGAAAGCCTTTTTCAAATTCAAGTACTTTATCGTTTTTGGGAATGTACCTGTTATAAGATATAACGGTAGGTTTTTGGGATATAGCAAATAGTGGGAAACAAATTGCGAATAATAAAAACTTTTTCATTTTAATTGTTTAGGTATTATAAAAAAATTTCAGGCGGCTTTGAATCAGAAAGATTAAATAGGAAAAAATTACGTAGGGGGCGCTGAAGGAATTGCTTAAGGTACGACAAATTTATTCCTGCGTGAGATTTATTTGATGGAACGAACTTGAACTTTGTTCGCTATTTTTTCAGTATATTCCTAAGACATCTTTGAAGATGCAACTAAAAAGTAAAAGAATCATGCAATCAAAGCTTCTGTCAATTCTTATTTTTTCGTCTATTACTTCGTTAACTCTGAGTGGACAAACCACTGCATCGTCTTTCAAGATAGTTGGATATTATCCAATCGAACATGCTATGAAAGTAGATACGTCGGAAGTGCCATATGATAATCTTACTCACATCATCCTTGCATTCGTAAATCCCGATAGCTCGGGTAACCTTAACCAGGACTTCGCCGCTTTAACATCTTTTACCAAAGCTGCACACAATCATAATGTGAAGCTTCTCTATTCCATTGGAGGAGGTTCTTACCAGGGTCAATACCACGCACTTTTAAAGGACGCTAAGAGGCAACAGCTAATTAATAATTTGGTGTCAAAAGTTATTCAATACAATGCCGATGGAATAGATGTGGATCTGGAGTCGGGCTATGCTTTTGGACCGGAAGTAGATCCCAATTATGGTGTTTTCATAAAGGATCTGGCTCGGGCTTTAAAGTCTAAAAATAAGTTGATCACAGCGGCATTGCCAAGCTCACCCGGAAATGTGGTCACTCATGACGTGCTCACTCAATTTGATTTCATTAATATAATGTCTTACGATCATACAGGACCATGGACACCCGACCGTGCAGAAAATCACGCTTCATACTCAGATGCAATGGACGATCTGAATTATTACCTGAATACATTAAAAGTGCCGAAGGATAAACTGATTCTTGGCGTTCCGTTTTACGGACATGGATTTGGGCCCGCGTTAAGCGATCCGGTTATTGCCTGGATGACCTATAAGGAAATTGTTTCAACGTATGCAGGAGCTGAATGGGTAGATCACTGGCACCTGCCGAATGGCTATATAATGTATTATAATGGAATCCCAACTATTAAGAATAAAACACAACTGGCAAAGAAATCAGCTGCCGGAATTATGATTTGGGAAATTATGTATGATGTACCTGATAGTAGAAAGTCACTCCTTAATGCGATAAATGAAGCCGCTTCGGTAAAAAGATAGCATCTCGGGCGACATCAAGAAAAAAATAACGTTAGTGAAATTGCTCATGAAAGTGGCTTTGAAAACATAACGCGCTTTGGCAGGATTTTTAAGGAAAAATATGGCTTATCGCCGCTGCAATACCGGAAAAAGACAAACGACGTTATTCAAAAAATCGGGTTTTCCACGATCTCGTTACGAAAAAGAAATTTTTTTGAACGTTTAGGCAAAGTGAGCCATCGCATTTCAAAATAGTTTTGGTGTTGTAAAATTATTTTATCACTAAAATTATTTTTTATGAAACGGCTATTTTAGTTGGGTCACACATCAGATGGGAAGATTCAGGATTTTGACTTGAAAGCAGATCAGGCATGTGACGCCAAAACCTGTTTTTCCCCCAAGACGGTTGCTTTTTCTGTGGCGGTAAGAATATTGTAAGTGACCTCTCAATCTCTGCGTTT
>DASTIZ010000201.1:0-12309 GCA_035717045.1 Chitinophagaceae bacterium | reverse complement strand
ATAAAAATTAGTTCGATAACTATCTTTCCAATGAGAATCCCAAGGAACGCGATCCAGCTAAACGGGTTCCAGAAACCAACAACCAACAGCGCCAGCAATGCACAATTGAAGAAGTAGACCAAAAATAATGCGCTGAATATTTTGATGTCATTGTAGTCCGTTGCTTTGCTGGCCCAGCGTATCCTTTGATTGAAAAACTCTTTCCATGTTTTTGCCGGATTAGTAGCTACAATGGCCTCTTTCGATAACAGGTAAGAGATATGCCCGGGAAAGTGATGAGATATTTTTTGCATCAGTAACATATCATCACCCGACGCAATGTGATCAATACCCGCAAACCCGTTCACTTCAAAAAAGGCTTTTCTTTCATAGGCGAGGTTGGCGCCATTGCACATATTATGAATTCTTTTTTGCACGGAAGCTGCTGTAATGCCCTGGAGAACCATGAAATCGAGAGCCTGGAAGGTTTCCAAAAGCGTTGGCTTATTTTCTATAACAACGGGTGCGGCGATAAAGACAGCCCTTGTCGTTTCTTTACATGCAGCCAGTGTTTTCAACCAACCGGGTGGCACAATACAATCCGCATCCGTTACCACGACCAGGTCACCTGAAGCCGCCGCAATCCCTGTTTCAATTGCTTTCTTTTTATACGAATTAATATTATCATATTGAAGGCGGATCAGTTTTACAAACGGAAAACTGCCTGCAATGCCTGCTGTATTGTCACTCGAATGATCATCAACTACAATGACCTCTAATAGTTCTTTAGGATAGGTTTGTGATCCGATCGATTGCAAAAGCTTACCAATATTCTCTTCCTCATTCCGCGCCGCGATTATCACCGAGATCCTTAAATAAGGTTCCTGCGCTCCAGGGTAAAAAATTTTCAGTTCATTCCATCCGGACCTGTAGAATAAAATCAGAATCGCGTAGGGGATAAAGAGCCCGATCGTAACGTAAATAAGGATCATGAAGTGCGCAAATCTAAAGAAACAGTGATAATTCAACGATTTGGCAGACAGCGGATAAAAATTATGGAGAATTTATTTGGGCATACAAAGGGAATTATTAATTTTGAATAGTTGTATAAACAACTATATGTCAAACAACCATTTTAAGAAAGGTGAGCTCTATAGTTTTATTACCGGGAAAGCGTCGACTGCGATTGCGAGGAGATTGCAAAAAAAGTTCAATGCAACCGGGTTGAACCTGACGATCGAGCAATGGAGCGTATTGTATCATTTATGGAAACAGGATGGTATCAGTCAGCAGGAATTGTGTAATGCAACATTTCGCGATAAACCGAGTATTACAAGACTAGTGGATAATCTTGAAAAACTCAACCTGGTAAAAAGAGTGGCATCGGAAAATGACCGGCGTATCAATAAGATCTTTCTAACCAGGCAAGCGCAAAAATTACAGGAACAAAGCATGGAGTTGGCAGAAGAAACTTTGAACGAAGCCCTGGATACAGTTCCACAGGAAAAAATAGAAGTGTGTAAGGAAGTGTTGCAGATCGTGTATGATAATTTAAAATAAAGCCCCTCTAAAGCCCCCGAAAGGGAGAATACAGGCGGCTAGTCTAATTAATAAACCGTTCCATAGCCTCCAGTTCGGGGAGGTCGGTGGGGCTTTTTAAACTACAATAGTATGAGCACCGATGTAAAACAAGCAGCGGCATTAAAAGGAGGGGAATGGCTCGTAAAAGAATCTTCCCCGTTCGACGTATTCGCTCCGGAAGATTTTACAGAAGAACAACTCATGATCCGCGATATGTGTGATCAGTTCCTGGATAAGGAAGTGTATCCTATTCTGGATCGTATCGATGCATTGGAACCGGGTCTGATGAAAGGGCTGGTTCAAAAGGCTGGTGAACAAGGTTTACTTTCTGTTTCCTTCCCGGACGAGTATGGAGGATTGGGAAAGGATTTTGTGACTTCGACAATAGTCAACGAGTATCTTGGTGCAGGGCATTCATTCTCTGTTGCGATTGCTGCCCATACAGGAATTGGCACCTTACCTATCCTGTACTTTGGTACCACTGAACAGAAACAAAAATATATTCCAAAGCTCATCACCGGCGAATGGGCAGGTGCGTATGGCCTGACCGAACCGAACAGCGGAAGCGATGCCCTGGGCGCAAAGACAACAGCAAAACTGAGTGACGATGGAAAGCATTACATACTCAATGGACAAAAATGCTGGATCACGAATGGTGGTTTTGCCAATGTGTACACTGTATTTGCAAAAGTTGATGGAGATAAATTCACGGGTTTTATCATTGAACGCGGAACAGAGGGATTCACACAGGGCCCGGAAGAACATAAAATGGGCATTAAAGGTTCTTCAACCGTTCAGTTGTATTTCCAGGACTGCAAGGTACCGGTTGAAAATGTATTGGGCGAAATTGGCAAGGGCCATAAGATCGCGTTTAATATTCTGAACATCGGCCGTTTGAAATTAGCAGCAGCCGCACTGGGAGGAGCGAAAAGGGCAACCACTGATTCTGTGCAGTATGCAAAGACAAGAGAACAGTTCAAGCAACCTATCGCCAATTTTGGTGCAATAAAACATAAGATCGCTGAAATGGCGATAAAGATCTTTGTTGGTGAAAGCGCCTTGTATCGTACGGCAAACTGGATCGATAGAAAAGAAAATGAGTTGCTGGCTGCAGGCAAACCATTTAATGAAGCATTGCTTGGTGGCGCAGAAGAATATGCGATCGAATGTGCCATGCTGAAAGTTTTTGGCAGTGAAGTGTTGGATTTTGTTGTTGACGAAGGTGTGCAGATCCATGGTGGCAATGGTTTCAGTGCTGAGTATAACATTTCAAGGGCTTATCGTGACAGCCGAATCAACAGAATATATGAGGGTACCAATGAGATCAATCGTTTGCTCACGCTGGATATGACTTTGAAGAGAGCGATGCAGGGAAGAATTGACCTGATGGGGCCAGCTATGTCTGTTCAGAAAGAATTGATGAGCATTCCGGATTTTGGTGCGGACGAGGAAGGCACTTTTGTAAAAGAAAAAAAGCTTATCGCTAACCTCAAAAAAGCGATCTTAATTGCGGCGGGTGCCGCCGTACAAAAGCTCATGACGAAGATTGAGAATGAACAGGAAATCCTGATGAATCTTGCCGACATGGCGATCGAAACGTTCAATGCTGAAAGCGTTTTATTGCGGGTGATGAAAATGGCAGATCAGAAAGGAGAAGCGGCTTGCGTCCATCATATTGATATCATGAGAACCTATTTGTATGATGCAGCTGATAATGTGAATAAGTTTGGTAAAGACGCTGTCAATTCGTTTGCGGATGGCGATGAACAAAGAATGATATTACTGGGATTGAAACGATTTACAAAAGCTGAACCATTCAATACAAAAGCTGCAAGAAGAAGAATTGCGGATAAAATGATCAATGAAGGGGGCTATTGTTTCTAAACCTGATTAATTCAGTTTCCATTGACCGGTTATTCCTTTGTGAGCAACCGGTTTTTTTTCATCTGAGAAGAACCGCATTAGTTCTCTCCTCGTGATCAAAAGCTCTTCCAGTTTTCTTTTGCGTTTATTTTCCAGGTACAAACCCACAGATAGAATACCACAATAAATTATGGTGATGAAATAGTAGATCAGGAACAGGTTAGGAATATCAGGCAACGTAAAGACATAGTGCATCAGGTAAATAAAAAAGAAACATCCATATGCAAACGTAATTGCTGAAGCCATGAGCGCTTTGCTCACAAATTTGTTATGAACAAAACTGCGTTTTACTGTATAAACAAAGAAATACAAGGCAAAACCAAAAACGATTATCAACCCCGGACCCATCGTCACGGTTATTGTCTTGACAGTTATTCCATATAATACAATGAGTACAATTTCAAATAAGATGAAGACTGCCAATATGATCTTAATTCTTTTTACCTGTACCGACGAAGATATCTGGAACATAAGAAATGAAAGCATCAGTGGCATGTCGGTCAGGTTGTTGATAATGCCATAGGAGCGTTCAACTGTTTTGGGCACGCTTACTAAATGTTCGGTCATTAAATTGAAGCCAAATGCAAGTAAGCAATAAATAAAAAGGGGATAATAATGTTTATAACGGATCAGCCTGGTAGCCCCGATAATAAGAACCGGCGTGAAAAGGGCAATGGTTGATAAGATTCCTACGGCACTATGCCAGTTCATACGTTTAGTTTTTATAGGATAAGTATACGCTCACTAAAAGCGTACAACAAATAAACGGTAGCAGGGAATCAGTAGTGTAATAAAATGCTGATTTATAAGAAAATCGAGCAAAAGTGCTTTATCAATTAGTAATACTACCTCTGTACAAATGGGAGTCTTTTATAGAACAAAAAGCAGGGAATACTACTGCTTTTTTTCGTGCTTCAATTCGGGTCTTGGAAAGCCATCATGGCAGGTAAAACAGGATACAGCCATCTTTTCACCCGCTTTATAAATAATCGTGTAGCTGAAATAATCTTTGTTGATGTCAGCGGTCATTCTCATCATTTGTCTTGTGATCTCTTTTTCAGGTTTGTCGTCACTGGCATAGTCAAGATCGTTCTTATTTGCTTTACTGGCAGCATGACAAAAATCACAGGACACATTTAATTGTTTTGAATAAGTTTCCATTACAGAATCAAGATCAGCATCACTGATATCTTTTGGCAGCACTTTCAGATTTCTTTCAATGTTTCTTCCAGAAGGGCGGGTAGCGGCAATTCCCACAGAAACAAAGGCAATCAGGGCAAATGACACTAATATTTTATTTTTCATAAATCGAAATTGAGCTTGAAATGTTTCAATTACTATAGCTACAAGATAATATACAAATCGTCAGCATGATATGAAAATTTATGAGATGTAGATAAAGCTTGACTACCTGCCGGAATCGATCATAAGCAGGACTCCTCTATCGTCATTCTTTGATCTTACCGGTAACTTTGAAAAAACTTAATACCATGTCACTCGTAAAAGATTTTAATGATTATCGTGCCCGAATGAATGAGGTTATTCTAAGTAAGAACAACCTTGTGATGAAACGCCTCTGGAACCTCGACACCAACACTTACGAGGATGGCGCCCTGGACAAAAGGACGAAGGAAATGCTGGGATTGGTTGCGAGCATGGTACTTCGCTGCGATGATTGCATCAAATACCACCTTGGTAAATGCCATGATTTGGGAATAAATACGGCGCAGGTGTATGAAATTTTTGCCGTGGCTAATATCGTTGGTGGCACAATCGTGATACCACATACCCGCCGGGCTGCTGAATATTGGGAGGAATTGACAGCTGGCAGTTAACTATTAACAATCTGATGATAAAAATCAGGTGTCATGCACCTCTAATTTGCTTGCTTGCTGTTAGTTATTCATTAAATTTGTTGCCAATCGTTATTTATGAATGAAGCTACCGCTCCCGTTTTGACAGCTAAAGATTTTGCAACCGACCAGGAAGTTCGCTGGTGCCCCGGTTGTGGTGACTATTCAATCCTGGCCCAGGTTCAAAAGGTGATGCCGACATTGGGCATTCCCCGTGAAAATATAGTGATCATTTCAGGTATTGGCTGCAGCAGCCGCTTTCCCTATTACATGAATACATATGGTATGCACTCGATTCACGGCCGGGCAACAGCAGTGGCAAGTGGATTAAAAGCATCGAGACCTGAACTGAGTGTATGGATCGTTACCGGTGACGGCGACAGCTTGAGTATCGGGGGTAATCATACTATTCATTTATTACGCAGGAATTTCAATGTCAATATTCTTTTGTTCAATAACCAGATATATGGTTTGACAAAAGGACAATATTCTCCTACATCGGAAGAACATAAGGTCACAAAGTCAACACCTTTGGGTAGCATTGATCATCCTTTTAATCCATTAGCATTGGCCATGGGAGCCGATGCAACATTTGTGGCCAGGACAATGGACCGTGACCCCAAACACCTGCAGGCGATGTTGCTTCGTGCGAATGGTCATAAGGGAGCTTCTTTCCTGGAGATCTACCAGAACTGTAACATTTTTAACGACGGGGCTTTTGAAATTTTTACTGAAAAAGCCACAAAAGCTTCCGAGACATTATTCCTTGAGCAAGGCAAGCCATTGACGTTTGGCGCTAACCATGAAAAAGGAATTAAGCTGGATGGTTTTACTCCAAAGGTTGTCAATCTTGCTGATGGCTACAGCGCCGATGATCTTTGGATACATGATGAAAAGGATATTTATAAGGCGCAAATTCTTGTCCGCATTTTTGATAACCCAACTACCGAGGGCCATTTACCAAGACCGTTTGGGGTATTCTATCAAACGGAGAGAACCTGCTATGAAGATGTGATGGAGCAGCAAATAAAAGAAGCCAAAGCAAAAAAAGCCGGCGATCTGGACAAGTTGTTAAGAGGAAATGAAGTTTGGGTGATCAGTTAAAGGCTTGCTTTTAATTCCCTTTCAGCGTTCTCAAAAACTTTTTTCTTTTTTCTTTCATACCACCATACAGGTGCAGTTTTTTTCATAACCGTATCAATACTGCGCATGCCGAAAATATTCCAGGCAGCTTTCATTTTTCCGGTAAGCGTAGGCTGCAATGCCCGCAAACTCATGGCAAAACCGCTATCAAGGTATTCCATATGATGCCACCAACCCGCTGGCATAAACAAGGTATCACCATGTTCAAGCGTAGCTTCTACACCCTGGGCAAGTTTCAACGCCGGGAATTTTTCATAATCAGGCCCTCCTTCCTGCATATAATAGTTAGAAAAATCGGCTAATGATAAAACTTCGAATGGTTTACGGTAAAGTTTGTATTGTTCCCTGAAGGGAAATAACAATACTTTTTTCCTTCCGCCAAATTGCGTATGTAAAATATGTGAGAGGTCAATGTCAAAATGCAGGTGGGTAATTGAAGTAGCGCCACCGGTAAAAAGCATCGGGTATTTTTTTACAAAACCTTTCATTAAATGTTCAGGCCAGGTAAAATCATTGATTAGTTGCGGAGCATGATCAAATATGTTGAAAAGAAAGATCCGCCAGCCTGCTGGTCCACGGCTGATCATGTCAATGTATTCGCCAAAAGTTTTGTAGTCGTCCGCCTTGTTAACAGGCGTATATGCGTCGCTCTTTACATTGTTATAAAGCGGTACTCTTTTATCACCAACCAGTTGTTTGAAGTAATTCCAGTTCCATTTTGTGTAGGCAGGCCAATCATGTGAAAGATTGCGGATTACGACCGGCATATTCTTTTCGTAGAACTCAGTTTTGAATTCGTCCGGGGATATCGAATCGACTACCGTTAGTGGCCTGAGTTGCATGCAGTTGAATTTTGACAAAGATATTACTATGACCTATACAGGTTGTCAAGTAAACGATAATATTTATTGATCCAGGACATTGAAAATTAACCAGTAAGGCTAATTGTCAAAAAGCTCGGCCTGCACCTCCTGGAAAAGCCTCCAACTTTTTCGATGATATTTACACATTCCGTATTCGTCAAGAGCCCGGCGATGTTCGGGAGTGCCATACCCTTTGTTGCTTGCCCAATTATAATGAGGAAATTCATCATGAAGTTTCTTCATATATTCATCCCGATACGTTTTCGCAAGAATGCTTGCAGCCGCGATCGACGAAAAAGTTGCATCGCCTTTTACAATGCATTGATGAGGGATCCTCTTGTATTTTCTAAAGTAATTTCCATCGATCAATAATAAACCGGGCTTTATCGCGAGCCGGCTTACAGAAATATGCATGGCTTTAACAGAGGCCTGCAGAATATTTATCCTGTCAATTTCCCGATGACTGATACTTGCGACCGCAAAACTCACGGCCTCCTTTTCAATTACAACTCTTACCTCATTTCTTTCTTCTTCTGTTAACTGTTTGGAGTCGTTCAGTAAAGGGTGAAAAAAGTCCCTGGGGAGAATGACAGCGGAAGCAAACACGGGACCTGCAAAACAGCCTCTGCCGGCTTCATCGCAACCTGCCTCAAGCAATTGATCCTGGTAAAATGGGTTTAGCATTTGGGTGGTACAAATATCGGGGGACAAAAACCAATTTCAATAATGACAGCCGCTAACTTTGCGCCGCGATGTCAAAAATTTCTCCACAAGGTTCTTCACAGGCTGTTGCTGTTTGGTTGCTGGTTGGCGTTGGAATGATCATGATCCAGATCTTACTGGGAGGTGTAACAAGGTTGACCGGCTCCGGGCTCTCCATTACAGAATGGGATATCATCACCGGCACATTACCGCCCATGAATGAACAGCAATGGATAGAAGAATTCAATAAATACAAGCAGACACCGCAATTCTTACTTCTCAACTACGACTTTACACTTGATGATTTCAAGTTCATTTTTTTCTGGGAATGGTTTCATCGTTTTTGGGCAAGATTGATCGGCGTTGTATTTGCCGTTCCATTTATCATTTTTTTGATTCAAAAAAGATTTAAGGAAGAAATGATAAAACCACTGATCATACTTTTCCTTCTCGGCGCATTACAGGGAGCCGTAGGCTGGATCATGGTAGCAAGCGGGCTGACGGGTGATGCTATTTATGTAAAGCCGACAAGATTGATGCTGCATTTTATATTGGCGTTGGGTCTGCTTTGTTATACATTTTGGTTTGCATTGATGTTGTTGGTCCCGGGAGAAAAACGAATAATTCACGGCCCGGTTAAGAAATTGACATTGGGTATTATTCTGATTTTGGTTTTTCAATCAGCATTTGGAGCGTTAATGGCGGGCCACAAAGCGGCCACTGCAGCGGCTACCTGGCCTGATATTAATGGCAAGTTTATACCTAGCGCTATTTTTTCAAACGATGGACTATTAAACTTAATTGAGAATAAGATCACCATTCATTTCATTCATCGTTCCCTTGCCTACATACTTGTCGTGCTCATCATTATCTGGACATGGAAGTCTTACCGTATTTATGGAAACAAACTATTTACAAAAACCCGTTGGTTGCCTTTATTTCTTGTCATCCTGCAGGTAATTCTTGGCGTTTATTCAGTCCTCACAAGTATACGGATCGTTCCTAATCATTGGGGAGCTTTTGAATGGTTTGCAGAATTACACCAGTTAACAGCCATGTTCCTGTTATTATCACTTACATGGGTGGCCTATCTGATAAAAGCTGGTAAAAATTTTTGAATTGATATTTCGACTTATTGTGTCTTCGCCAACCTTGGTAGCAAGTAATACAAACCCAACCAACCTTATTCTTTTACCAATAAGGTAATAAGGTTGTTTGCATCGGTGACTTTTTCTACTAAGGTTCGTCAACCTTAGTAGCAAAGTAATACAAACCCAACCAACCTTATTCCTTTACCAATAATGTAATAAGGTTGGTTGGATCGGTGATGTTTTCTGCTAAGGTTGTTTCGGATTTGAATGACTCTATGCTCTTCGGTTTTGGGTTTTCGTTAAAAAATAAAAAACTGGGTCACTTGAAATAACCCCCTATTAATACTAATTTTAAGCAAGCTTATTAACCCATTCCATTACTTATGAAAGCCTGGCTTCGGGGTTTTTTTTATTCGTTTCCTGTTCAGCTGTTATTTCTGCATCTCAGAAAGTACCAGGTGCTACTTATTTTCTGGTTTATTTTATTCAGCACGATCAATGGGACCTTTATGCGAACCTTTGGCGCTGACTCGCTCTATCTTGCGCCGGAGTACCTGGGAAATGTAAATGCGCTTGGTGCCAGCATCGTTGGCGCAGCTATCGGGATGTTTATCATGAGCTGGAATATTGCCAGCTTTATTTTATTCAGCCGCCACTTCAGGTTTCTGGCTGCCACCACCAATCCTTTTTTAAGGTATTGTGTAAACAATTTTGTAATACCTCTTGCTTTCCTGATTTTTTATTTCATAAAGGCGTGGCAGTTCATCAGGTACAAAGAATTAATTCCTACAGCCCAATATCTCATGTTAGCGGGTGGTTTCTTACTTGGCCTGCTGTTGATCCTTTTCCTTTCTTTTATTTATTTTTTCAGGGCCGACCGTTCTATTTACCGCCGAATGATGCCGGTAATCAGTAATCCAAAAGAATACATCCGGCACCTGGCTCCAGGTGAACTTCCACCGACTGAATCAAAGATCATCAAAGTAGAATGGTACCTCGAGACTCCCATGCATGTCAGGAAGACAAGGGATGTTTCGCACTATACCCGTGATTTTATAGAGAAAATTTTTAAACGGCATCACTTTGCTGCCGTGCTCTCCGTATTTGCTGCATTTTTGTTTTTGATCGGGATTGGTTTTTTGCAGGAGTCTCCGTTTTTTCAAATACCGGCAGCGGCAAGCATCACGATCTTTTTTGCCATATTGATCGGGGTGGCGGGTGCATTTACTTATTTCCTCCAAAGCTGGAGCATTCCTTACCTGCTTGGATTAATTGTTATCGTTAATCTTTTCTATACATGGGATTGGATCGATCCCAGGAATAAGGCATTTGGGCTCAAATACACACACAAAGAAGAACGCCCCGCATACAGCAGGGAACATTTATTGGAAATGGCATCCACGAAGAATGTTTCTGCCGATAGCCTGAATATGATCAGGATCCTGGAAAACTGGAAAAGGAAACAGGGAGAGGAAAAACCACTGTTTGTAATAATCAATACAAGCGGTGGAGGAAACCGTAGTGCAACTTTCAGCATGAGTATTTTACAAAGACTGGACAGCATTACAAACAGTGAGGTGCTGAAAAAAACTTTTCTCATCACCGGTGCATCAGGTGGTATGATGGGTGCCTCTTATTTCCGTGAACTATACCTGCGCAAACAAAAGGGCGAAAACATTCACTTGCAGAATAAAAAATACATTGATGATATAGCCAACGATCTGTTGAACCCCTTATTCTCATCTTTTGTTGCCAGGGATTTGATTTCACCTTCATTGAAATTTGAAGTGGGCCCCTATGTTTATGTAAAAGACCGTGCTTATGCTTTTGAATCAAAACTGGATCAGAATACAAACGGTTTTTTGAATAAGCAATTGAAAGATTATGAGCGGGAAGAGCGAAATGCAACAATACCCCTGGTGTTTTATAATTCAGTTGTCTCAAGAGATAGCCGCAAGATGATCATCAGTACCCAGCCAATACGTTTTATGATGCGCAGCCGTATTGACTCCCTGTCTGTTCCTCCCATGGATCCTGATGCAATTGATTTTACCTCGTTTTTCGGGAAGCAGGATCCTTACAATTTGCGAATACTTTCGGCTTTGCGAATGAATGCAACCTTCCCGCTTGTTTTGCCTAATGTCTGGTTGCCGTCTGACCCGGTGATCGATGTCATGGATGCAGGGTTAAGAGATAACTATGGACAAGAAACTGCTTTGCGGTTTCTTGAGTTTTTTAAGGACTGGTTGAAACAAAATACCCGCGGCGTTTTGATCATTCAATTACGAGATCGTCCTGCAGGAGGATGGGATTATCCATACGTGACTGAGAACATCGGCGATCATGCCACCAAACCTTTTTTAATGCTGCAGCATAACTGGTTTAAGACCATGGAATATTTTCAAAATGACCTGCTGAGCTACTATACACAACATGCGGAACACCCTGTTGTAAAAATAATATTTCAATATGCAACGGAAAGAAAGGAAGATAAAGCCGCATTAAATTTTCATCTTACGCAGCGGGAGAAAAAGAATATAATGAGCTCACCGGATTTTTTATTCAACAAGGAAAGTTTCGAAAAAGTAGCTTATTTGCTGAATCAAAAAGATTCATTGACCACTAAACCGGCTGAATAAGCCGGAAACTTTTTTTCTTTATTTCGATCTCAATTGTTCGCGGACTTTCTGCCGGATCGCCATCAATGTGCATGAATGCCTCGTTTATATTTTCAATTTTTATATTCTCAGTTTGAAAGTAAATAACGGGCTGGTCAATTGAACTCTTTATATCCCTTACCTTGCCCGTCATGATTTGTTTAACCACGTTAAATAACAAGAGAGGCTTTGCCGTCCTTTTCGCAATAACGATATCCAGCAGACCATCAGCAAGCAAAGCTTTTGGTGCAATTGTAAAATTATTTCCAAACTGGTTGCTGTTGGCAACGCAAATAAAAAATGCTTCCGTCGGGAAACTCAGCCCGTTAGCTTCAATTAAGAAATGATAGGGCGAAGCACTGAAAAAATTCCTGGTTACGAGTTTTGCATAGGTAGCAAGTCCTCTTGTCTGCTGTTTGGAAAATTCATGAGCTATTTTGCCATCAAAGCCGATTCCGCATAACATACAGGCGAAAGTCTTATTCACAACAAAACCATCCGTTTCAACTGCCTTACC
>DASTIZ010000200.1:0-8214 GCA_035717045.1 Chitinophagaceae bacterium | reverse complement strand
CATCAAAGAAAGAACGAAAGGTTATCATCATGTAACAGCAATTGGTTCCGGCGGAAATATCAATAAAATATTTTCTCTCTCAAAACGTAAAGAAGGCAAACCCCTGAGTCTTGACCTGTTGCGTGATTATTTTAAGGAATTCAGTAATTTATCTGTCAGCCAGAGAATGACGCTTTATCATCTGCGGGAAGACAGGGCTGATGTAATCGTTCCTGCGTTGCTCATTTATATCAATGTCATGCGCTGGGCCGATACAGAAGAGATCTATGTGCCTAAAATTGGTTTGGCTGATGGATTGATACATACGCTTTATGAAGAAGTAAAACCACGCTTGGTATGATTAAACGGATTAGGAGGAAATTGGGTATACCTTTAACACGAAACTCATTCTGGAAAATAATTATAACTTTTCCGTCAAAATCATTTCATTCCTGAAAATCCCGGTTCATGGCTCAGAATAAAGAGATCAAAGAAGTAAAAAAAGTAACGACCAATACACTGCAAAAGATGAAAGTGGCTGGTGAAAAGATCGCCATGTTAACGGCTTATGATTTTTCGTTTGCCAGGATCATTGATAATGCGGGTATTGACATCGTGCTTGTTGGGGATTCCGCCTCGAACGTAATCGCCGGGCATGAAACAACACTGCCTATCACGATCGACCAGATGATCTACCATGCTTCAGCTGTGATCCGTGGTATTGATCGCTGTCTTGTTGTTGTTGATCTTCCTTTCGGCTCCTACCAGTCCAACTCTGATATTGCTTTAGCTTCTGCTATTCGGATCATGAAAGAAACGGGAGCTCATTCTATAAAAATAGAAGGTGGTGAAGAAGTCATTGATTCAGTAAAAAGAATTGTGTCGGCAGGTATACCGGTGATGGGACATTTGGGTTTAACACCTCAATCGATCTATAAATTCGGAACTTATACTGTTCGCGCGAAGGAAGCCGATGAAGCCAATAAGCTTCGCCGCGATGCAAAGCTCCTTGAAAAAGCCGGCTGCTTCGCCGTCGTACTTGAAAAAATTCCGGCCGAGCTCGCTAAAGAAGTAACCGGGAGTCTGCATATACCGACCATCGGCATCGGGGCAGGAATGCACTGCGATGGGCAGGTTTTGGTCATGCATGATATGCTGGGCATTAATACAGAATTTAAGCCCCGGTTTCTTCGTCAATATTTGAATCTCAATGAACAAGTCACCAAAGCTGTTCAACAATACATCACCGATGTAAAAGGAAAGTCTTTCCCTAATGAAAATGAGCAATACTAATAATAAGGTTTCGTATCTTCAACATACCAAACCTAACTACCATGAGAATATTATTGGTCCTTCCCGTAATGTGTTTGATCGGTAGTTCTCCGCAAATGATAATTTCAGGTACAAACCAGCCAGACACTACAATTGTCACTCACTTGCTTGACGGAAATACAGCAGAATGGCCTACCGAAAAGTTCGTGACGAATAAAGCAACAAAAATGGAATATGCTGCTGATAATGATAAGCAGTCCTTATTTCTTGCGCTAAATGTTTCTGACAAAAACGTTCAAAAAAGGATCATGCAGGATGGGCTTAACGTTTATATTGATATAAAAGGGAAGAAAAAAGAAAACAGGGGTATTGAATTCCCTGTAAAAATGGGAAATATCACAAGCATAGAAAATTTGAAGCTTTTTGGATTTAGTGACGGCGAACCTCGCATACAAAGTATAAAAAATGAAGGCACAGTAAACATCGCAATTGCCTGGGATACGTCTTATGTGATGCATATCGAATACAGTATTCCATTGAAAATGCTCGAAGAAACGGTTGCCGACCTGAACACTAAAAAGATCAGTATTGGATGGAAGTTGCAGGAGAGTGAATTGCCCTCAATTACTTCACAGCATGTTCCTACTACTACAACTACCCGGCAAGTGGGTGTCCCGGCGGGAACCAGACCTTCGGGCAGCAGTCAGGGTGTATCAAATGCAAATAGTAACACTTCATTTTGGACGTCACATACCATTACTTTTTAACACTTTTTCTTTGTTCGTATCTTGCGGCCTCAAATAGAGACTATGCAGGATATTTTGAAAGTCCTAAATATAAAATCTCAAAATCAAGGATGTTCGACTGGATCAAAATGGATAAACTCCAAAGGACATAAAATTGATTCCTACTCCCCGGTCGATGGTAAACTCATTGGTTCGGTTACGGCAGCAGATAAGGACAGCTACGATAAAGTAATTCGAAGTGCGGAAACAGCATTCAAAGAATGGAGATCAAAACCTGCTCCACAACGTGGTGAAATTGTAAGACAGCTCGGTGAAGCGCTAAGAAAATATAAAGAGCCACTTGGTAAACTTGTTTCTTATGAGATGGGAAAAAGCTTGCAGGAGGGATATGGTGAAGTACAGGAGATGATTGATATCTGCGATTTTGCGGTTGGTTTATCAAGACAATTGTATGGATTAAGCATGCACAGCGAACGACCCGGTCATCGTATGTATGAGCAATGGCACCCACTGGGAATCGTTGGAATCATTTCTGCATTTAATTTTCCGGTAGCCGTTTGGAGCTGGAACAGTATGCTTGCGCTGGTTTGTGGCGATGTCTGCGTTTGGAAACCTTCTGAAAAAACTCCGCTCTGTGGTGTCGCCTGTCAACATATAGTTTCCGAAGTATTTGCAAAGAATAATGTTGCCGAAGGAGTTTGTTGTTTAATTGTCGGTGGGCGTGACGTTGGTGAATGGATGGCAACTGATCGAAGGATTCCATTGATCTCCGCAACCGGGTCTACAAGGATGGGCAAAGCAGTTGGCACGGCCGTCGGGGCCAGGTTAGGCAGAGCATTATTAGAGTTGGGTGGCAACAATGCTATCATCATTTCAAAAGATGCCGACATTGATATGGCAATTCGGGGGGCCGTGTTTGGCGCTGTCGGCGCTGCCGGGCAGAGGTGTACAACCACAAGACGATTGATCATTCACGAGGATGTTTATGATTCTGTAAAACAAAAATTAGTTGCGGCGTATTCTCAATTGAGAGTTGGAAATCCTTTGGATGAAATCAATCATGTGGGCCCCTTGATCGATAAAGATGCGGTGCAGATGTATGAATCGGCAATTGAGGAGTGTAAAAAAGAAGGCGGGACATTTGTTGTTGAAGGTGGCGTATTAAAAGGCGATGGTTTTGAAAGTGGTTGTTATGTAAGACCATGTATTGCTGAAGTAAAGCCCGGGTACAAAATTGTTCAACTCGAAACCTTTGCTCCTTTACTTTATCTATTAAAATATAAAACTGTTGATGACGCGATCGATATACAAAATGGAGTTCCGCAGGGACTCTCCTCCGCCATCATGACCCTGAATCTACGTGAAGCTGAACAATTCCTCTCCGCTTCCGGCAGCGACTGTGGCATTGCCAACGTAAATATCGGCACCAGCGGTGCGGAGATCGGCGGTGCATTTGGCGGAGAGAAAGAAACCGGTGGTGGCCGGGAAAGCGGCAGCGACGCCTGGAAAAACTATATGCGCCGGCAAACAAACACCATCAATTTCAGTAGCAGCCTGCCACTAGCACAGGGGATCAGATTCGATATCTAGAAAGTGGTCAACATTGTTAAATGGTTAAATTGCTTTGTGTCTGATAAGCATATGCCCTTTCAGTTAAAGGCCAATAATTTAACCACATGACAATTTAGCAATGTAACGGGTTAACCGCCGGGCAAAAGACTATGATTTCTGCGAAATAATTTCAACCTTTGTACGTTGAATATCAATCAATATCTCTGAAAAATCATCCGATGAAAAAACATTTACTTTTCGCAGTAATTCTGCTTATCTCTTCACAAATTTCATTCGCCCAGTTAAGAATTGCACTAGCCGGTGGCGGGCATACGTCAACCATCAATGAAACCAACAGTATACCGGACTGGCCTGCCAGCAGCTATAGCGGACGTACCGGTGCACATTTTGGTTTTATTGCCGATCTGCAGCTTGGACCAAATTCAAAATTTTATGCGCAACCGGGTGTGATGTTTCATAATAAAGGGAGAAAATTTTTCAGTGCTTACGATACTACCATCTACAACTATATAAGCATTGACAGGAAACAGTTCATCAATTACGTTGATATCCCATTGAATCTTGTATATAAATTTCAATTAGGCGGTCGAATAAAACTTTTTGCAGGAGGCGGCCCCTATATTTCGTTTTTCTATAATGGAACCGAAAAAACGGAAACATATTTAAAATCCGGGATGTACGAAACGGAAGAAAATAAAGATCTGCCGGTTGGTAATGCCCCCGGGAAATACAAGACACTTGACCTCGGTGTAAACGGTCCGGCCGGAATAGAGTTCGGTAGTTTCTTTATCGCAGGAAATTATAGCCGCGGATTTACCGATATGTATACAGCAACGTATGACGGTAGTTTCAGGAACCAGGTGATTGGCGCTACGCTTGGAATATTTATTGGCAGACCAATTCCTATAGACGATACGCCAAAGGATACTGACAAGGATGGCACCCTTGATAAGGATGATCTATGTGTAAATGAGCCCGGTCCGGTTGTAACAAAAGGTTGCCCTGATACTGATGGCGATGGTATCGCCGATAAAGATGATAAATGTCCAAATGAAAATGGCCTGGCCTTACACAACGGATGTCCTTTGACAGATACCGATCGCGACGGCATTACGGATGATAAGGATAAATGTGTAACAATTCCCGGTGTTGCGAAGTATGAGGGATGCCCCATTCCCGACACAGATAAAGATGCTATCAATGATGAAGAAGATAAATGCCCGACGGTTCCCGGTGTTGCCCGCTTTAGCGGCTGTCCAATACCTGATACTGATGGCGACGGTGTGAATGACGAGGATGACAGATGTGTAACTGAACCGGGATTGAAAGCAAACAACGGTTGCCCCGAGATCAAAAAAGAAATTGTACAGAAAGTGGAATATGCTGCCCGTCGGATCCAGTTTACATTTGCAAAAGCCGATCTTTTGCCGGCGTCAGAAAAAGTACTGGATGAAATAGCAGATTTACTATCAAAAGAAGGTGAACTTAGGCTTGATATTGAAGGCCATACAAGTAGTGACGGCAATTTCAATGTAAATATGAAGCTTTCAAACGAAAGGGCCGCAACGGTGAAAAATTACCTTATTAAGAAAGGCGTTGACCCATCAAGGTTAAGTTCCCAGGGTTTTGGACCGACTAGGCCATTGAATGAGGACAAGACAGAAGCCGAGCGAGCCCTCAACCGCCGGGTGGAACTTAAATTGAGAAATAATTAATTAATTAGAAAACCTCCTGATGCAACCGGGAGGTTTTGTTTTGGCTCTGTTATTGTCACGGAATGCTCATCTATCGTGATGAAACGCTAAAATTGTATGGATGGTTTCGTTTAATTGTATCCCTTTTCAATATTTGTATTTAAAATCAAAAGCTTTGGCAAAGTTTTTAAGTCATGACGAATAGTTTGTAAAAGTTTTAAACGTAAAAAAATCAAAAAAAATGATAAAGACCGTAACGGGATTTGTATTAGCAGTGGCATTGTCCTTTGTTAGTGGATCCGTGTTTGCTCAAACGAGTGCTAAAGAACCTGTACCTAATGGCTGGCATTTAAAAGATTATAAAGAAACGGGAGCATATGGCATCAGCCTCGATAAGGCCTATAAAATTTTAAAAGGAAAAAAGAGCCAGACAGTCATCGTAGCGGTGATCGATTCCGGTGTTGATACACTTCATGAAGATCTCAAAGAAGTGCTGTGGCGTAATCCTAAAGAGATTTCCGGCAACGGGATTGATGACGATAAAAATGGTTATGTAGATGATATTTACGGGTGGAATTTTATTGGTGGAAAGGATGGGAAAAATGTTACAGTCGACTCTTATGAAAGAGACAGGGTTTATCACAAATACAAGGACAAATATGAAGGCAAAGAAATCGACCCTTCGACGTTATCAAAAGAAGAAGCCCAGGTGTATGAAATGTGGAGCAAGGCCAAAGCAGAAATCAATAATGATTCAGATGGTCCTCCTGTTGACATAAGAAAGCTGAAAGCCGGTTACAAAACTCTTTCCATGTATGACAGCATTTTGCAGGTAGCCATGGGTAAGAAGGAATTTACCGGCAAAGAACTGGAAAAGGCCGACTTCAAAGACTTCAATGCAATGAATGCAAAAACTGCTTTGCATGGTTTTATGTCAGACAATAATATGCTTGAACTGACAACAAAAGAGATACTCGAACAATTCAAAGCTTATATCGACCAGGAGCAGCGCAAAGCGGATGCAAAAGCTTTTGCACCTAAGAATTATCGTAATGAAATTGTGAAAGATGATTACCATGACATCAACGATCGTTTTTATGGTAACAACAATGTGTATGTTGACAACCAGTCTGCACATCATGGAACACACGTTGCCGGCATCATTGGTGCAAAAAGGGACAATAAGAAGGGAATGGATGGCGTTGCCGATAATGTCAGGATCATGATAATCCGTGCCGTGCCTGATGGTGATGAGCACGATAAAGACATTGCATTAGCCATTCGCTATGCTGTTGATAACGGTGCCAAAGTGATCAACATGAGTTTTGGTAAAAGTTTTTCTCCAGAGAAAAAATGGGTGGACGAGGCGGTTGAATATGCCCGGTCAAAAGATGTATTGCTGATTCATGCTGCCGGTAACGATCATAAGAACATTGATACCGCATGGAATTTCCCCAGTCCTGTTTACCAGTCAAGTAAACAAAGAGCGAGCAATTGGATAACTGTTGGCGCGAGTTCCGATCTTACGATTGACCAGATGCTGCCAGATGGAACAGAATATCATTCATTAACAGCTGGATTTTCCAATTATGGAAAAGACGAAGTAGATGTATTTGCTCCCGGGATGAAGATCTATTCAACCGTTCCCGGTGGTAATACCTATCAAAATTTGCAGGGAACCAGTATGGCCGCCCCCGTGGTTACGGGTTTAGCGGCGTTGATACTCGCATACTATCCCGACCTTAGCGCAGAGCAGGTAAAATATGTGATCGAAAAATCGGCGGTCGTTCCGGGTGTTGATGTGAATGTTCCCGCTTCTGACCGGAAAGCAAAACTCTCTGATATTTCAAAAACAGGCGGCGTGATAAACGCGTATGAAGCACTGAAGCTGGCGGCTACTTTGAAAGGTCAAAGGGGAACTGGCAAGGAATTAAAACCTTTCTGATCTCAGGAAAATTAATATGAAAACCTCCGCGGGAATGCGGAGGTTTTTTAATGAACCGAACCTTGGCCCAACCCTGATGATGAACTACAGGAGTCTGCAGGAACAGCGGACAATATTCCACGTATGTACCACGCGTTCGTTATACAATAGTGGGTTTTGAACACCACCGGGCTATTTTATCGGAGAGGTGTGTGGAAAATGAAAAACAACTTGCTTAAGTCTGCGACTCCAGGCTAACTGATCAGGGCACATCCCCGTTCATTTTTTTGTTAGATCGTCATTAGAAATTAGATGACTATATTGCAAACCAAAATTTCAACTCTTTAAACAATCAATCATGCCACGCCCCGATCTTTCCCGTGTTCCTGAATTTTATCATGGGTACATCAATAAAGTAAAAGAAGATGACCTTATGTTGGGTCTGAAAAGCAGTACCAGGAATTTATTTGAGCTGTTGCAATCAATACCGGCTGAAAAGCATGACTATCGCTATGCAGAGGGTAAATGGACTATTAAAGAAGTGGTGCAACATATGCTCGACGGTGAACGGGTATTCACCTACAGGGCGCTCCGTTTTGCAAGAAAGGATACTACCCCTCTCCCCGGCTTTGATGAAAATCTTTTTGCACAGACCGCGAAAGCCGATAAAAGAAGCTGGAATGATCTTGTTGAAGAATTTGTAGCTCTCCGCAAGGCATCAGAAGCTATGTTTGCTTCTTTTGATAATGAACAGCTGGAATCTCCGGGGATTGCCAGTGAACATCCGACCTATGTATTAGGAATTGGTTATATCGTTGCCGGCCATGTCAATCATCACTGCGGAATCATAAAAGAAAGATACTTATGATTGATCTACGGGTTGCCTATGTACATGTGCTCCTATTTGGTGAAGATCATACCTCACTCCGCACAAACTTAGCCACATAGACCAATAGAAATTATAGGGTACACATAGAAAAATCAAAGAACCCCGGGTGGAATGCCCGGGGTTCTTTTTTAAGTACAA
>DASTIZ010000199.1:0-13974 GCA_035717045.1 Chitinophagaceae bacterium | reverse complement strand
AGGGAAGAATATGAAGAACTGATGAAGTTGATCGGTGAATTAAAAGAGTTGCTTGCCAATGAAGGTATGAGATATGACCTGATCAAAAAAGAATTGCTGGAGATAAAGGAAAGATTTGGCGATGAACGTAAGACCGAGATCACCTATCTTGATGATGAAGTAAAGATCAAAGACCTGATCAAAGAAGAAGATGTTGTTATTACAATCTCTCATTTGGGCTAGATAAAAAGAACGTCGGCTACCGAATACCGGGCACAACGCAGAGGCGGCCGGGGGGTGATGGGAGGCAGAACAAGAGAGGAAGACTGGATCGAGCATATTTTTGTTGCTTCTACGCATCATACCATGTTGTTCTTTACCGAACAGGGAAGATGTTATTGGCTCAATGTGTATGAGATCCCTGAAGGGGAGAAGACAAGTAAGGGGCGGGCTATTCAGAATTTGATCCAGATCCCGAGTGATGATAAAGTGAGGGCCATCATTGATGTGAGGGATCTGAAAGATGAAGACTTTGTGAATTCACATAATATTGTGCTCTGCACCAAGAAAGGAATTATCAAGAAAACTGCCCTTGAAGATTTCAGCCGGCCTAGACAATCGGGCGTGAATGCCATTACGATCCTGGAGGGAGATGAATTACTGGAAGCCAAGATGACCGATGGTAAATCGGAGATCATGATGGCAGTTAAAAGTGGGAGAGCGATTCGATTCTCGGAGGAAAAGGTAAGGGCCACCGGTCGCGGCGCAATTGGGGTCGCAGGCATCGAAGTTGATGATAACGGTGATGAGGTCGTTGGTATGATTTGTGTAAATCCACATGCGGGCGAATCCAAGACGGTACTGGTGGTAAGTGAAAAAGGATTTGGGAAAAGGACCGCCGTTGATGAATACAGATTCACAAATAGGGGCGGTAAAGGGGTGAAGACCATCAATGTAACCGAAAAAACAGGTAAGCTCGTCGGCATGCTTGAAGTGGCCCCTAAGGAAGACCTAGTGATCACGTGCAAGAGTGGCGTGACGATAAGGATGAATGTCTCGGGGATCAGTGAACAGGGCCGGGCTACACAGGGTGTGAAACTAATAAGATTGGATGAGGGTGATGAAATAGCCGCGATCACCAAGATCGAGGACCAGGAAGCAGTCCAGAGCGGTGAAAATGGGAATGGCCCGGGCAATGGAAATGGGATAAACGATAACCCTGAAAATGCAACCACGGAATAGTTAATTTCATCTGAACTAGGTTCTGATTAATAAATCAAAAAATGTAAATCATGCAAAGATTTCTCCTGAGTCTGCTTATTCTCTTAGGAAGCAGTAGTTTGTTTGCCCAGTCAACCGAGGACATCGAAAAACATTTAGGTACGGGTGCGCTTGATAAAGCCAAAGAAGCTGTGGATGCTTTTCTTTCAAAAGAAAAGAATGCTTCAAAGCCGGATGGATGGTGGTTTAAAGGGGTTATTTATAATGAGATTGCGAAAAGTGATAAATACAAAAGCCTGGTGCCGGACGGTCGCATGGAAGCTTTCAATGCATTTAAGAAGTATTATGAACTTGACCCAAAGTCAGTCAGGGGTACGCTGGAGCAGCATGTAAGGCTTTTCGATATCTACAACCAGTATTTTGACATGGGTGTTAAGAGCTTCAATGATTCAAAATTCGACGATGCGTACAACAGTTTTAAAAACGCTTATACGGTTGAACAATATATTTCAGGTAAAGGATGGGAATATAATAATTTTAAATTCCCGGAATTTGACACGACGCTGGTACAGAATATTGCCTTAAGTGCATTAAAAGCAAATAAGGACGATGATGCGGCCGTTTATTATCAGAAAATAGCTGATCAGAAAGTGGTGGGTGAGGATTTCGTTGGTGTTTATGACTGGCTTGTAAAATACTATGACAAAAAAGGTGATGCCGCCAATAAAGAAAAATATTTTCAACTCGCGAAACAGCTTTATCCAAACATCGCCTGGTATGAAGAGGAGCTAAAGGTAGTTGATCCGAAAGACAAGAAAGCTCTCTTTGCAAAATATGAGGAGTTGCTGCCAAAATACCCGAAAGAATATTATCTGTATTACAATTACGCTGTGGAGTTGTTCAATTATGCGGATATCAGCGATCCACGACCCGCAGATTATAAGGCTATGCAAACAAAGCTTGAATCGATATTGAAGACCGCAATCGATCTGGATAAAACAAAACCCGACGCAAATTTCCTGCTGTCCGTTCATTATTACAATATGATCTATGATATACAGGATGAGGCAAGATCAATAAAAACAAATACTGCTGCCGACCAGAAAAAGAAAGCCGATATTAACACCCGGGCAAAAGAAACTGCAGACAAAATGCTCCCATATGCTTTAGCGGCGATCGATATTTATGCTGCCAAAGACAAATTGAAGGCATCAGAAAAAGGAAATTATAAAAAGCTGGTTGGGTATGTTGCGGATGCTTATGATGTAAAAGGAGAAAAGGCAAAAGGAGACGAGTACAGGAAGAAATCCGATACAATAAACTAAAAGATAAAACCACCTTTCGGTGGTTTTTTGTTATTCCAATGGTCGCCAGGCTATCCCTTATCGCTTAGTTTTAAAAGAATGAAGAACGTCAATAGCACACCGAACACGAAGGCAACTATTTCCGTTGTTGACAGTATGGTTGTTTCTTTGTCTTCCTGTTCATTCATCGCTGCTTCAGCCAGCCGGTGCTTAGCCAAATAACCAAGATTTTCGATGTCACCGAGGACTGCACGACCCTTTGGCTGCAAATGATGTTCATCCAATTCGTTACTCTTGACCATCCCATCATGTTCCAGGATCGCTAAATGCTTTTGTGTTTGATAATAGGTTTAATAGTCTCCATCATATTTTTTCTCGAGCTCTGCTTTACTCAGTTTCGATTTATCCTGAAAAAGCTTCAGAATATTATCAAGAAATTCCGCTTTTTCTCTTCTTATCATAAATAGTTGGGGATAGGAGCGTATCTAATTTAAGAAAAATCCAGGTGTTGCTAGCCGTGTCACTGTCCTGAAGGGATCGTTCCCTATTTAACATAAGGTTAATTATAAGACAAAAAACTCATTTTTATTTAGTTGTGTATATTTATTTGGAGTAACCAAAACTCCCATGACATGACTAAACTGGAAGACCTGAAGTTCGATCCCAAGTACAACCTCCAAATGATCTTTGAACTGCTTGTTGAAATAATTGCCTTGCAGCAGGCGACGAACAAAGTAATGAGTGAAAGATTATATGGTGAGTTTGCAGCCGAGGTCCAGGAAGAAATTTTCAGAACCACGGCAGAAATGAAACCTCAGATCATGGAATCATTGTATGCGATCTTTGGCAAAACCCCCGCAATCCATAAACCCAAAAAGTAATTAGTTTCTCACAATCTTATCTCTGATCTCCTTCCAGGTTATTACATACACATTATTATCCTTTAGCAGGTTTGTGCATTCGGCGCTGGAAAAGAAATTAAAATCTTCCTGGCGCCAGGCGGCGCCCCAATCCGGGTGATCGATCGTTATGGCACGCATTTCAGCATCATCGTACGCCGTATGTATAATAAGGTATGTAAGTCCGGGCTTCAGGTTCTTTATACCCTCCGTATAAAACTTTTTAAAACCTGTTTTCATATCCGGTGGTGATGCCGAGAGAATATGATCAACTACAACGTCCTTACCGGTCAGCATTGTATCAAACTTTACTTTTAAAGGCAGCTCCAATAATTTGGGTATAAAAACAGGGATCCTGAACTCCCGTCCTACTTTTAAATAGGCTCTAAAAAAATCAAGATCGTACAATGCCGTGCCCATATGCGCATCCAAATGCGTTGGATCAATTCCAAATTGTTTTGCCCGTAAAACCTGATTGCGTATCTCCTGCTCAACTTCGTCAGCGCTGGCATTTTGAATAACGCTGTCAACCGATGAATATAAAAAGCCATTCTTATTGACAAGTCCCGGTACTTTTTCTTTTGCTGTTACCGGACCCCACTTATAATACTTCCATTCACTCGTTAAGGTAATATGGAGCCCAAGATCAGCCGTTGGATTGGATTGTGCGTACGCAGCTATTTCAGGAAACCAAGGGCATGGCACCATGATACTTGCAGAACTTACACAACCTTTTTCCATGGCCGCTACCGATGCTGCATTTTCAGAGTGTGATACACCAAGATCATCAGCGTGAATGATGACAAGCCTGGCATCTTTTGGATATCCCAACCGCTCGCCTATCGTTTTTGTTTGAGCCCATGTAACGGAAGCGCAGCAACAAATCACAAGAAATACAATCAAATTTTTCATCATTCCTGATTTTTAAATTTACTGATTATGATGGTCCATTGTGGTCCACTGCCAATATTATGTTTTTTTGAGAAACTCCCCTGGTTGACTGCCAGAGAAAAATTCAATAGGCTGTTGAAATAAGCCAACGAACTGTCTTCCGGGACTCCGCCAAAAGTCCTTACGAGTGGTATCCCGCCTTTATACACCGAAGAATCCGTATTCAGTATCTCAACTGCCAATACCTGTCCGTAGTTCCACCCTGCTTTATAAATTAAAGAATCAGGAATATTTGTCCATACGTTTCCAAACTGGGTATCGAGTACCGGTATATTCCCTTTTATTATTCCGTTATTCAAAATGGCCTCCTGGTAGTTGAAACTGACAACTTCTTTGGGTAGCTCCTTTCCAACTTGATGGAAAGATATTTTTCCTGCGGCGAGTCTGGCGGCTGTGTAAGCATACACATCACGACCATGAAAAGTATTTGATCTTTCCGATCCTTTTCTCCTGTTTGTCTTTTCATCGATCTCCCTTATTTCTTCAATCCCCAGGTTCTTCGCAATCAACGTTAATGTTCCATTATCGGGAGAAACGAAATAATGTCCAGAACCCGACCTGAGCACAACAGATCTCCTTGCTGTTCCTACCCCGGGATCGACAACTGAAACAAATACAGTTCCCCTTGGCCAAAAGGCTGCCGCCTGGTTCAAACGGTAAGCAGCTTCCCAAATATTATATTGTGGTATCTCATGCGTGATATCAAATATTTGCAGGGAAGGATCCACGGATAAGACGACGCCTTTCATTTCGGCCACGGCCCCATCCTTCAACCCAAAATCGGTTTGAAACACGACCGCGGGAAGCGGAGTTGTACAGGAAATAAATGAAACAACAAGGAACAGAAAATAATTTTTCATGCACTGATTGATTCGTTACTTTATTTATTTATTCAGAAAGATAATGAATATCAGAGACGCTTTATTGAAGGAACATTCAAAAAAACAATGCAATCGGATCGTAAGGTGGGTAGGGAATGATCAGGAGAGATTTGATGAGTTGTTTGATCTTTTTCTGAATGATGAATACCGGGTTTCACAAAGGGCGGCTTGGCCGGTTAGCTATTGTGTGGAAGAGCATTCAAATCTTATTCAAAGGCACTTTTCTAAGCTTTTGAAAAATTTGAACAAAAAAGGAATTCACGATGCTGTAAAAAGAAACAGTATACGCCTGTTGCAATATGTAACCATTCCTGAAAAATTTCATGGACAGGTGATGGATATTTGTTTCCGGTATATCTCCTGCCCAACTGAACCTGTGGCTGTAAAAGTCTACTCGATAACTGTTTTACAAAACCTGGCGAGACAGTATCCCGATATACTAAATGAAATCAAATTGGTGATCAGAGAAAGATGGGATTATGAAACAGTTGCTTTTAAAACAAGAGCAAAAAGATTGCTTACGTGATTTTCTTCATTAGAGTTGGCCTACAAAATTTTCTCCGTGGCCGTATGCTTTTTATACTCCCTGAATATAAGTCTCAGGCTTTGGTCATAAGTGATATAATTATAAAGCCAGTTTATAAAAACAAAGAACCTGTTTTTTACGCCCAATATCAGCATCAGGTGAAGTGTCATCCACACCATCCAGGCAAACCACCCGCCAAAATGCAATTTAGGTTTGGGAATGTCAACTACCGCGAGGTTTCTGCCAACGGTCGCCATTGAACCTTTATCCCGGTATTCATATTCCTGAAGATCGGTCCGCCCATTCCTTATTCTTTCAAGATTTATTGAAAGCAGTCCAGCCTGTTGTATGGCAACCGTCGCCACCTGTGGATGTCCATTCGGATAGGCAGGAGTTTCCATGAATGCCAGGTCGCCGATGGCATACACATTTTTAAAGGCAATTACCCGATTAAACCGGTCGACTCTTATCCGGTTTCCCCTGGCTATTAATGATTGGTCAATACCATTTGGAATATTGCCTTTAATACCTGCAGCCCACAAAACTGTTGCTGATGGTATGGTTTGTCCATCCTGTAAATAGACCACTTTACCGTCATAGTCTCTTACCTGGGCACCCGTCAGCACGTTTACTCCCAACCTTTCAAGATATTTTTTTGATTGCTGCGAAGACCGTTGACTCATGTGCCCAAGCAGCTTGTCCGTTCCCTCAAGGAGGAAAATATTCATCCGGGAAAAATCAAGCTCGGGATAATCCTTGGGCAAAACAAATCTTTTCATATCGGCCAGGGCACCGGATAATTCAACCCCGGTTGGTCCACCTCCTACCACAACAACATTCATTAATCTTTCCAGTTCTTTCCCGCTTTTTACGGTCAATGCGTCTTCAAAATTCTGAATAAGTTTGTATCGCAGCTGCAACGCCTCTACAGTTGACTTCATCGGCAATGCGTGCTTCTCGAGTTGTTCATTGTTGAAAAAGTTTGTATCGGCGCCGGTAGCCAGCACAAGAATGTCGTAGTATTCTTCACCGGTTGCCGTTATGATCTTATTTTCTGAAGCCACAATTTCCTCTAAGTCAGTAAGCCGGATACGTATATTCTTACTTCTCTGAAAGGCCTTTCTTAAGGGGAAAGAAATATTGCTTGCATCAAGGCCGGCCGTAGCAACCTGGTAAAACAATGGCTGAAACTGGTGATAGTTGAACCTATCGATCAATAGCACTTCAAATCCCCTCTTATTATTGAGCCGCCTGGCCAGTTTTAACCCACCAAATCCGCCGCCAACGATTATTACTTTCATCTTTCCATCATTTACGGCTCAAATTTACATAATTTTCAATAATTACTGAAAATTTAAAAATTAAGGTAGGCGTTGACCTGCCCGGGATAAAGACTTTCGTGGCAACAATCTAAAATCTAAAACCTAAAATCTAAAATCCCGGCGACCAAGGAGTTGTTCCAACAATACCGTTGTCAATATAATAACCTCACTTTAATGGTCTGCTTCACTTCCTTAAGCAATTGCAATGCTTTTGAAGAGATCTGTTTGTCCACATCCAGAACTACATAACCTATATCATCGTTAGTTTTCAAATACTGACCAAGAATGTTGACATTATTTTCTGATAGCATTGTGTTGATCTCCGATAAAACACCCGGTACATTATTATGTATATGCAAAATGCGATGGCCTTCCTCATGCGGAGGAAGCGCCAAACCGGGAACTGTATGCGAACCCAGTGTGATTCCCTTCTCGAGAAAATTAAACAGCTTAAGGCTTACATCCTCCCCGATATTTTGTTGTGCTTCTTCTGTTGATCCCCCGATATGCGGAGTCAGCATTACGTTGGGAACATTTCGCAAGACCGAGTCAAACGGTTCACCATTCTTTTCGGGCTCATCAGGAAAAACATCTATGGCCGCACCCCCGATGTGCCCTTCTAATATCGCTTCCTTTAACGCTTCAGCATCTATCAAACGACCCCGGGCAAAATTGATAAGGATACAACCTTTCTTAAATTGTTTTAATGTTGTCTTGTTGATGAAATCTCTTGTCGACGGTGTTTCGGGCATGTGTAGCGTAACGACGTCTGAATTTGCCAGCAAATCCTTGATTGACCGGGCCGCTTCGGCATTACCCAGTGGAAGTCGTGTTTGCTCATCATAAAAAATTACTTTCATACCTAATACTTCGGCCATCACACTTACCTGCATGCCAATATTGCCGTAGCCTATTATACCAATCGTTTTACCCCGTAACTCATAACTTCCTTTGGAATCTTTTGCCCATAGACCGTTGTGAGCTGCTTTGTCTTTATCAGGCACACGACGAAGCAACATGATGGACGCTCCGATCACCAATTCTGCAACCGACCTGGTGTTAGAATAAGGCGCATTAAAAACAACAACCCCGTTCTTTGTAGCTGCTTTGAGGTCGACCTGGTTCACCCCGGCACAAAAACATCCAATCGCCTGCAGTTTTTTTGCAGCCTCCAGCACATATTTAGTAATTCGGGTCTTGGAACGGATACCGAGAATGTGAACGTCCTTTATTTCCTTAATCAGATCTTCCTCTGAAAGCGACTTGTTGATCTTTTCAGCATTGGTATAACCTTCCGTGCGAAATTTTTTTACTGCCGTCTCGCTGATATTCTCAAGAAAAAGAATCCTGATCTTTTCTTTGGGGTAACTTGTTCTGTGTGCGTCCATGTCTGCAAATATATGGGTCAGTGGTGAGTTGTGAGTGGGTATGTTTAACGTTTTAAATTACTCTTATTGGATGCAGATCTCAGCCATAACAAATAACAGGTGCCGGATTCGATTCATTACCGGCAACTCACCAGGCTACTCGAATCAATACAGAATTCTCACTTTAATTGTCTGCTTTACGTCTTTCAGTAATTGTAATGCCTTTGAGGATATCTGTTTATCAACATCAAGAACTACATAACCAATTTCATCATTGGTTTTTAAATACTGACCCAGGATATTGATATTGTTTTTTGAAAGCGTAGTATTGATTTCTGAGAGCACACCGGGCACATTATTATGAATATGTAAAATGCGATGTGAACCTTCCTGCGGTGGTAAGGCAAGGGCAGGAACTGTATGAGAGCCGAGTGTGATTCCTTTCTCTAAAAAATTAAACAACTTGTTACTTACATCCTCGCCGATATTTTGTTGCGCTTCTTCTGTTGATCCACCAATATGCGGTGTCAGAATTACATTGGGAAGATCCTGCAAAGGTGTTCTAAACTTATCCCCGTTTTTTTCCGGCTCCACGGGATATACATCAATCGCCGCCCCGCTGATAGTCCCCTCCAGAATTGATTTTCGCAAAGCCTCAAGATCCACCACTTCCCCCCTTGCATAGTTAATGAGGATCGCTCCTTTCTTAAAATATTTCAGGTTATTCTTATTGACCAGGTTTTTTGTTTGCGAAGTCTCCGGCACATGAAGAGTTACTACATCAGAACGACATAAAAGATCCTTTAATGATTTTGCGTCTTCGGCATTGCCCAGGGGCAATTTTGTTTCTGTGTCATAAAAGATCACTTTCATTCCCATTGCTTCAGCCAGTACACTCACCTGGCTGCCGATATTTCCATACCCGATGATGCCAAGAGTTTTTCCACGGAGCTCAAAACTGTTCTTTGCATCTTTCAACCACGTGCCCTCATGTGCAGCTTTATTTTTATCGGGTATGCGGCGAATCAGCATAATCGACAGCCCGATCACCAATTCAGCCACCGATCTCGTGTTAGAATAAGGCGCATTGAATACCACTACTCCATTTCTTGTAGCTGCTTTAAGATCGACCTGGTTAACGCCAATGCAAAAACAACCAACCGCCTGTAACTTTTTTGCAGCATCCAACACCTTTTTTGTGAGTTGAGTTTTTGAGCGGATACCAAGAATGTGAACGTCTTTGATTTCCTTGATCAGCTCATCCTCGGTCAGGGCTTTTGGGATTTTTACTACGTTAGAGTACCCATGATTTTTGAAATTTTTCACCGCAGTCTCACTAATGTTTTCCAGAAAAAGTATTCTTATTTTTTCCTTCGGATAACTGGTCTTCTGTGTTTCCATTGCTGCAAATATAAAGTTGTAACTATTAACAATTTGCAGATAATGGGGAAAAGTGTAACCTGTTAGGCATGACTTGTGCTATTATTTTTGTCTAAACTGTATTCTAATTGAAAAAACTCTTCTACCCTATTGTTGTAGTTATTTTATTTGGGTGTAGTTACTCGAGTCCGAAGTCGACGCCACCTAAAGCAATTACCGCATATAATGTACCAACTCCCAAGGGATTGCCGGAGGAAGAGTTTCAGTATTATTCGAAGCTGGCAAGGAATCATTTTGAGGGTTCATTGTTGAAGAGAGGATTCAACGGGCAGATATTGATCGCAAAAAATGGAACGATTGTATACCAAAAAACGGTAGGCTTTGCTGACATGAGAACAAAAGACAGTCTCGATTCCAGGACCCCCATGCATATCGCAAGTATCAGCAAAACATTTACCGGGATGGCAATCCTGCATTTAATGGAGCAGGGCAGCCTGAAGCTTGACGATACGCTTGGAAAATTCTTTCCTGCGTTTCCCTATGAAGGCATTACAGTTAAGATGTTGCTAAGTCATAGGAGCGGCTTGCCAAATTATCTCCATTATCTGTCAGAAATAAAAGTCAAGGACACCTGTTATAGCAACCAGGATGTGCTTGCTTCTTTGTATGCGATCAGGCCAAATCCGGAAACAAAACCGGACAGGAGATTCAATTATAGTAACACAAACTATGTTTTGCTGGCTCTGATCATTGAAAAAGTTACGGGCGAATCTTTTCCGGCCTACCTGAAGAAAACCTTCTTTACTCCCTTGCAAATGACAAACACTTTCGTTTATGCAAACCAGGACACCTTGACGCCCACGCCAAGCTTTCAATGGACAGGGAGATTCTGGGATGCCGACCCTTTTGATTGTACGTATGGCGATAAAAATATTTATAGCACTTCAGAAGATCTCTTAAAATGGGACCAGGCCCTCAGTAGCGGGCAATTATTCAAAAAAGAGACTTTGGATTCCGCATTTACCCCATTAAGTAACGAGCGGAGATCGATCCATAACTACGGGCTTGGCTGGAGAATGATGATCTTCCCGAATGGAAAGAAGTTCGTTTACCATAATGGGCGCTGGCATGGTTCAAATGCCGTGTTTGTAAGGTTTGCCGATGAAAACGCCACGATGATCATTATTGGCAATAAGTACAACAGTAATATCTATAATTCTGCGAGGAAAGCCTACAATCTTTTCGGTAGCTATACCCCTGATAGCAATAATAAACCGGACTACTTTAATGAAGATTCAGAAAATTCAGTTGTCGAAAGTGCAACCAACCTCCTGGAACCCGCCAGGAAGGCTTTTTCTTCGAAAACAAGATAGTAACGCAACGCTTTTTTGAAAATTCTTTCTCAACTTTAGCAGTAATTTTTGGTATGAAGATTTTAACTGCTGAGCAGATAAGAGCGTGGGACCAGTTTACCATTGAGCATGAGCCGATCCATTCAATAGATTTGATGGAAAGGGCAGCCTCAAAATGCTGTGAATGGCTGGAAGAGAATAATTGGTTCATTTATCCATTTGCGATCTTTTGTGGCAAAGGAAACAATGGTGGTGACGGGCTGGCTCTTGCAAGAATGCTGGCAAACAGGGGTTGCACAGTATCCGTGTTTATTCTCGAATTCGGACATAGGGGAACAGAAGATTTCCAGACTAATCTTGCGCGTCTTCATCAATATCCTGGCGTCACAATTCAATTCATACAGGATGAATCTCCGAAAGGAGTCCATGGGACAAATTTTCATGAGCTGTCAAAAGAGATTCTGGTTATTGATGCGTTATTCGGTTCCGGACTGTCAAGGCCCCTGGATGGAATTACTTCGAAACTTGTTGAGCATATCAATAGCAGCAAATGCACAGTCGTTGCGATTGATATACCAAGCGGTATGGCGGTTGATTGCTCTTCGAAAGGGAATACTATCATAAAGGCAGCTTATACTTTGAGCTTCCAATGTTACAAACAAGCACTACTTATTGCAGAGAACGCTGAGTTCATAGGCGAAGTCGTGATCCTGGATATTGGATTGTCCGCTGAATATATAAACCAGGTCGAGACCAAACTTGAATTGATCGATGATTCAATCATCAATTCTATTTATAGACCACGCAAGAGGTTTGCACACAAAGGAAATTTTGGACACGCATTAATAATAGCCGGCAGCTATGGAAAAATTGGTGCTGTAATCCTGTCATCAAAAGCCTGTTTGAGAACAGGTACCGGATTGCTGACGTGTTTTATCCCAAAATGTGGTTATGAAATCATACAAACGGCGGTGCCGGAAGCCATGGTAATGACCGACACGAACTCATCAATAATCACTAAGATCGATGAAGATTTTTCCAAATATGATTCAATCGGTATTGGTCCTGGACTTGGTACAGCTTCGGAAACGAGGGCAGCCCTCAAAGAATTACTGTCTGCGTATAAAAAGCCGATCGTCGTTGATGCCGATGGATTGAACAGCTTGTCAATGGAAAAAAAATTACCAGCTCTCCCGCCCGGCTCTATCCTTACTCCACATCCGAAAGAATTCGAAAGATTATTTGGTGAATGTGAAAATGATTTTGAAAGAATCGATAAAGCAGTGGCAAATGCCAAGTCATTCAATTGTTCAATTGTTTTAAAGGGACACCATACTTTTATTGCTACGGCCGGCGGCAAAGGATATTTTAACAGTACAGGCAATGCAGGCATGGCCACTGCGGGAAGCGGTGATGTATTAACAGGAATGATCACGGCTTTGCTGGTGCAGGGTTATTCATCTGAACAAGCTGCCATACTCGGCGTATATCTTCATGGACATGCCGGTGATATTGCGGCCAAACAATTTTCACAGGAAGCGATGATAGCCGGAGATATAGTTGATAGCATTGGTAATGCATTTAAACAGTTACCGCAATGAAATCATTTTTAAGTTTTGCTTTCCTGGTTTGGTCTTTAACTTCTTTGGCAAATAATAAGGACACGATCATTCATTATTCTTTACCAGACAGCGTAAAAGGCGTTTCGTTTATGGCTGAAGTAATTGTGAGGGATTACGTGAAAAAGAAATACTGCGCAGCTGGTATCAAAACAGATCTCGCAACCCTGCAAATCGAAAATTCAGTTAGCCCGAAGATAGTTTTTTCATGTGGCGGTCAAAGTCGAAACGTAGTCTACGGACATCATGCGGGGGTGGACCTGAAGTATGGACACATACAATTTCATTACGAATGGGAGACGAATGTGACTTATAAGTTAATGATATCGCAGGCTACCGACTCGGCGGGTAATTTTTCACTATACTCTGGTTATGTCTTTTTGCCGAAACAAAACAAATGGAAGCTCATTGGTACGATCAAAATAGAGAATAGATCGAGGACTATTCAGCAACCGTCATTTTTCTATATAAACGGAAAAAAACAAGACATAAAAGCGACTGTTGTCCAGGTGTGGATACAGCGCAGCAATGGATCATGGAAAAATATGCTGCAAACTGATTATACGCCGCCTGTTGTAAATCTTTATTCTCATGTTGATAGTACTGAGCAACTCCAAATAGATAAGAAACTTATCACGCAGGCCATTTCCGATAATAGAACCGATGCAAAGCAAGACCACGATGGTGTTTATTATACTATAATGAAGGAAGGAACGGGTCGACAAGTATCAATTAATGATACGGTCGTTTCCTACTATAAAGGATACCTCTTTAAAGACGGCTCGGTATTCGATGAAACCAAAGAAAGACCTGCAACATTTCCATTAAATCGATTGATCAGGGGCTGGCAGATCGGCGTTCCGCTTTGTAAAGTTGGTGGTAAGATCAAACTGATCATACCCTCAAATCTGGCGTATTCCATCCGGACAAGATCAGCAAAAATTCCGCCCAATAGCATACTCGTATTTGAGGTTGAAGTGGTTGATGCAAAGAGCCCCCGGCAATGAAACTGCTTTACGATATTCGTTTCAGTTCTTCAGTGCCCCGCTGACATTTTCTGGCCCCTGAAACACTGAAATACAGCCATCAATTTATTCGCTCCAACCATGATTACAGACTCAACGATCCGTGCGCAAGTTCCCTTATGAATCCGGCCCATCAAGAGTACGGCCA
>DASTIZ010000198.1:0-11179 GCA_035717045.1 Chitinophagaceae bacterium | reverse complement strand
CGGAACCAACGCACCAGTTGGATGGCTCAACAAGATTTGCCAGCATCGAAGATTTTGATTTTGCATTGACAGGAGCTTATGCATTGTTCCGCCAGGGGAGTTATTATAGCAGTGGCTCGAATGCTTATGTAAATCTTCCTGATATGATGAGTGATAATTTAAATGAAACTTCCGAATCATTGGGCAATTATCAAACAATGTCAACATGGACATACGCAGAAGATGAACCAAATATCGGGGCCACCTGGCAAGCTGCTTATAGAATTATATCCCAGGCTAACCTTGTGTTGAGAGACATAGATAATTTTGCAGCAACTGAAACCGGTGCAGTAAATCGCATCAAAGCGCAGGCATTGGCAATAAGAGCGCTGGCGCATTTTGATGTTCTTCGTTATTGGGTTGAAGAGTATGATCGTAATTCGACAAAACCGGGGATTCCCTACATTTCTGTTTTTGATTACGAACAAAAGCCGCCTCGAGGCACGGTAAAAGAAACGTATGACCACATTGAAGCGGATCTTCAGCAGGCCAGAGGTTTATTGACCAGCGGGCTCGATAAAGCGATCAATCCAACAGGTAAAGCCTACATCGATATTAATGGGGTAAATGCAATTATGGCGAGAATGTTTTTGTATTCAAATCAATTGGACAGTGCCATTAAGTATTCTACGCTTGTTATTAATTCTGTTCCTTTATCGACCCGTGCAAATTTTCCGAATATCTGGACCGATGCTTCCACCTCAGAAGTTGTCTGGTCGGTTAGTTTTAATGCAGGAGAAGGGAGAATTGGTGATCCTGTGTACTTTGTTCCGAACAACCGGAGCTCTTATCGTCCAAATCCAACGCTGGTAACAATGTACGACCCGGTGAATGATATTCGGTATACTTCCTATTTCCAGGTAAGGAGTAATCGACTCGTCCTTTCAAAATACCTGGCAAAAGCGGCTCAGGTAAGCAGGCCCGATGGTGTTGTTAACTTTAAGTCTTTTCGTACCGGTGAAATGTATTTAATAAGGGCAGAAGCTTACGCACGCAAAGGGGGAGTAAGCGAGGCATTGGGCCTTGCTGATCTCAACACCCTCCGTGCCGCAAGAATAGCGGGCTTTGTGGCAGGAATTGAAACGGGTGCAGCTTTAATAAATGCGATTGCAGTGGAAAGAAGAAAAGAATTGGTCAGCGAAGGACATCGCTGGTTTGATCTGAAGAGAACAACAAAAACGATCAGCCGGACAAATTGTACCGTCTTTTGTACGCTGAGCCCCGCGAGTCGGGCATGGACCTGGCCGATCCCAATTGGCGAGATCAATGCAAACCCGAATATTCTTCCACAAAATCCGGGGTATTAAAATCAACATAAGCGTTAACAGGTACAGCCATGTTGAATCATAAGGCTCTTTTAGAGAGCCTTTTTGTTTTAAAACCATCGATAAAATAATGGTATAACATGGGCATAGTTTATGTGCTTTTACTCTGTCAGTTATTGTTAACTAAAAACACGCAACTATGGCCGAAATACATGTGCAAGCCAAAAGAAAAAGTTCTTCTGCCTGGCTTTGGATATTGATATCCGTGATAATTCTTGGCACCATCGCCTTTATCTTATTATGGAACAATAACGCTGAAGTGAGAGAAAAGATTAGTAATCCAACTCAAACATCAATGGTTGAGCGCATCCACGTGGTTGATATCGCCGCCTAAAGCTGAAGGATATGGATCTGGACCAGGAATTAAACAAACGGCGTGCGGCTCCTTCGGAGTTTTGGTTTGGATTGGCGCTGCTTACTATCGCGACGATTATAGCCTTAATATTATTAAACAATGATGGCAGGAAGGACCAATTCAATATCGAAAAAAAGACGACTTATTTAAAAGAAACACCAATACTTAAAAACGAATTTTATGGAAAAGAAAAAATATAACCGCCTTCAGGAACTCGATCATTCAAATTTTGAGATCGTAAAAGGTGAACCGGATATTCGTGGCTGGGATGTAAGATACATGACCGGACAAAAGCTGGGCTCGGTCGAAGAACTGATAATTGATGCCCAGGAGAAGAAGGTGCGGTATATGGTTGTTGATCTTGATGAAAATGAATTGAAGCTGGTAAAAAGAAAAATTTTGATCCCCATCGGGCTGGCTGAACTTGATAAGAAGGAAGATGATGTGTTGATCCCGAATATTTCATTGGAACAATTAAGCCGGCTGCCGGAGTACGAAAAAAATAATCTCAACCCGGTTGTTGAGAGAAGGATATCATCGACACTTGGCAGGGAGTTACATGAGGCAGAATTGGCCGAAACAACAACTGCTTATGTAAAAGATGAGCCCGACAGGAAATTGACAAAAGAAGAAAAAAGGAAAATAAAAGAACGCGAAGATCATGAACATGATCCTGATTTCTATAGTCATGAACACTATAATGTCGACAACCTTTATAAAAACCGTTTGCACCAGGCGGCACCTCCAAACAATGAGTCAGAATATTATCGTGGACTAAGACTTTGGGAAAAAAGGAGCGAAGGGGGACTCATTGACGGCCCCGATGATATTCCCAATGAAGTGTCAAATGAGCTGGAAGAAAAAGCCAGGGAGGAAAGAAGGAAAGCCAGGCGCGATGATTATCGTCACAGGAGATATGATGTTTGACTAGAACTGCAGTAAGAAGGCAGTTCCATCTCCGTCCTTAGACTGAACCTGTATATTCCCTTTGTGTAGCATCATGATCTGCTTGCATAGGCTTAAGCCTATGCCGCTACCGCTTTTTTTGGTGCTAAAGAAGGGAATAAAGATCTTTTCAACAATCTCGGCTGGCATGCCGCTGCCGTTGTCGGCGACCTTTATCACAGGTTTCCGGTTATTATTCAGGTAAGCAGATAGGACGATCTTCGGGTGCTCCTTTTCTTTTACTGCTTCAATTGCATTTACCACAAGATTAATTAAAACCTGCTCAAGCAGATTGATATCGGCTTCTAACGACAGGTCGGGATCTTTTAATATTGTTTCGATCTCGATATTCTTTTGTTCTAAAGTTGGTTGCATCAACTGCAGCAGGTTTTCAAAAACATCCCTGACAAAGACCCGTTTAAGATTAAGCGTGGTGATCTTATTCAGGTTTCTATAAGTTTCAGCAAATTTCAATAAGCCTTCGCTTCTTCTCTTGATCGTTTCAATTCCCAGTTCAAGATCATCCACTGAACCTGATTCATTACTTAAAACAGCTACTGATTGCTGCAGCCGGTGCTTAAGTGTTTCCGCAAGCGAAGAAATCGGAGCTACCGAGTTCATGATCTCGTGTGTCAATACGCTCAGCAGCTTTTGCCACGCTTTAGATTCAGTTTCATCAAGGGCTTCGTTCACATTTTGAAAGGCGATCAGCCGATATATTTTTCCTTCCGTCTGAAAGGCCGTAGCTGATAACAACACTTTGAATGAAGATGTTTCCAAATGTGCCGTTGCGATCCTTCCATCTCCTGGTTTCAGCGAGATGACCTGGCGATATAATGTGTCATCTCTTTTTGCCAATGAATGAATGGTTTTTAAATAGGGTAGCTGCAACATTCTCTTCAGGGATTCATTCATCCAAACTACCTGGCCGCTCTCTTCTTCAAATGAAAGAATGCCCGTGTCAACCAGTTCCAGGATCTTTTGCAGGTATTGGTATTGGGTTTCTTTCTCTTTACTGATCACCTTAAAGGTTGTGTTGATCTCATTAAATCCCTGGCGAAGCGGTTGTATCTCGATCGGGGCATGTTTTACATCAAAGCTCCGGGAGAAATCGCGGTAGTGAACCGATTCAACAAACTGGTCCAGTTCATCATGGGCTTTTTTGTGGAAACGGTAAAAATCTACAAGCTGGTAAATGATTATTGGAACAGCTAACAATAGATACACATACCATTGGTTTACCAATAAAAAGGATGAAGCACTTATTGTTATAAATAAGAACACTACTCTTATCAATATCCTCCATTCAAATTGCTTAAATGCCATAACCGGCCCCTGTCCCCTTTGCTTCCTGCTTCGCATCCGCTCGCGGTTCGCAATGACGGGGAACTTAGATTTAACTATCTTATTTAATATTGGTTATCAAAATATTCGAAACTCAACGGAAGCGGATAGCAATGCCGCCGCCGAATAATTTAATCTTTCAACTTACCCTTTAAGAACTTTTCATTACAATAATGTCTCTTGCACCTAAGTCCCCCTCGTCATTGCGATCCCGCCAAGGGCGGGAGAAGCAAGGGGATAGGGGGTTGTTTAAATATCATATTTACTTAATCTCCTATACAATGCAGTTCTTGTCAATCCTAATTCTTTTGCGGCCTTCGTAATATTACCATTGTTCTTTTCGATCACCTTGAGAATTGTGTTTTTCTCAATGGTGCTCAATTTCATTTCCGCAGGTTCCGTATCACTTGCTTTGGCGGATTCGATGGGTGAAAAGATAAGATCTTTTGCCTGCAATACATCTTCATCAGCCATGATCACCGCTCTTTCGATCGTGTATTGCAGCTCGCGAACATTACCCGGGTAATGATAATTCAATAATTTTTCGATTGCTTTCTGATCAAACGCCAATTCCGGTTTTATATATTTATTGCAGTATAACCTGCAAAAGTGTTTGGCGAGTAGTATAATGTCATTCCCCCTTTTGCGTAGCGGCGGCATCATGATCTCCACGGTATTGATCCGGTAAATAAGATCTTTACGAAACCGATTTTCATTGGCAAGTTCGGCAAGCGAAACATTTGTTGCACAGATCAACCGGATGTCTATGGATACTGGTTCGTTGCTGCCAAGTCTTATTACCTGGCGATTTTGCAGCACATTCAGAAGTTTGGCCTGTTGTTGCAATGAAATATTTCCGATTTCATCAAGGAAAAGGGTGCCGCCGTTTGCCGCCTCAAACCTTCCTGTTCTGTCTTCTCTTGCATCGGTGAAAGCGCCACGTTTATGACCGAACAATTCGCTTTCAAATAACGATTCCGTCAACGCACCCACATCGACCTTTACAAACGGTTTATCGGCGCGTAGCGAATGTTGATGAATTGCTTTTGCAACCAGGTCCTTACCAGTTCCATTTTCACCAAGTATTAAGATATTGGCGTCGGTAGGTGCTATCTTTTCTATCTTATAAAATATTTGCTGCATCACCTCCGATTCCCCGATCAATTCTTTTCCTAACACAGAATCCAATGGTAAACCCGGGCTCAGGGCGGCTTTGTTCTCCTTTCTTCTTAAAGCATCCTTGATTATGGAAATCAGTTTTTCATTGTGCCATGGCTTTACTACAAAATCTGCAGCGCCTTCCTTTAATGATCGAACGGCCAGATCGATAGCGCCATAGGCGGTGATCATAACAACTGCCGAATCAGTCTTGAGTTTCTTGATTTCGTTTAACCAAAACAGGCCTTCGTTACCGGTATGGATCGAGCTGGTGAAATTCATATCCAGTAAAATGAGATCAAAATGATCTTTGGTAAGGTGCCAACGAAGATTTTCAGGATTTTTTTCTGTAACTACTTCTTTCACTTCTGTTTTTAAGAGCAATCTTACGGCGGTCAGCACATCAGGGTCATCATCTACAACCAATATAGAAGCGTTTTTTAAGTTCATCTCTCCGTTACATTATTTTTTTCGGAAAAGTTTTTTAACAACTTCTGCAATTATACCATAAATACAAAGCCATGGCAATTAATTTTTTAGTAAAACGTCGCCACGTTCGATGTATCAAAAGCGTACACTTATTGTATCGCTAACGAACAACTTCGTAGATCGGGGCCTTGTAACATTCTGTAAATCATGTTCGTCTAAACTGGCATATTCTTGTCAGTACAAGAATCCTGATTTTCTTATGGTGATATAAAGCTGCTTTGATCTTCATTTGCAGTCGTAAGGTTGGGGCGGCTTTTTTTAACAATCGAAAAACTTTTTAAACCAAACATTGTCCGTGGATAGAGTCATTGCAAAAAAGAAATGGAGTCGCAAAAGAATTCTCACTATCGCGGGGATTGCGGGTATTATCCTTTTGATCGGCTTGAGTTATTATCTCACATCGGGGAAAAGCCGTTTGAATGTACAGGCCGAGCGTATTACAATCAGCGAGATAAAATCGGGACCCTTCAGGGAGTTCATCCCCGTAAATGGCGTTGTGTTGCCGATCACTACAATCTATCTGGATGCATTAGAGGGTGGAAGGGTGGAGGAAAAATATGTAGAAGATGGTGCAGTAATGAAAAAAGATCAGCCAATCCTTCGATTGTCAAATACTGATCTTGAACTCAGCCTCGTGAACCAGCAGACTGCGGTCTATAACCTGCTTACCCAGATGCAGATCTCTCAAAATGCTGCGAGGCAAAATACCGTCAATCGCCTGAACCAATTAACGGATGCAAACAGTCAATTAAAAGAAGCCGAAAGAATTTATAAGTTGAATAAAACACTGTATGATCAAAAAGCGATCGGTGCACAGGAGTTCAAACAATCTGAAAATAATTATTATTATTTATTAGAAAAGAAAAGATTATCCGAACAGATCATGCAGCAGGATTCCGTTTCAGGAAATCAGCAATTGAAACAGGCGCAACAATCCTACCGTGGTTCACAAACTGCATTAAACGTGATGCAAAAAAAAGTTGGCGACCTCATCGTGAGAGCGCCGGTAGACGGGCAATTGACATCACTTGATGCGGAGATCGGCCAGTCAAAAAACAAGGGAGAAAGGCTGGGACAGATCGATATTCTTAGCGGGTTTAAAGTAAGGGTAGACATTGATGAACATTATATTTCCCGTATCTATAATGATCTTGTGGGCGAATTCAGTTTTGCCGGTAAAGATTATAAGCTTCGTATCAAAAAGATCTATACACAGGTTACCAATGGACGGTTCCAGGTTGATATGGAATTTGACGGACCCGTGCCACAGGGCATTCGTCGGGGTCAGACCTTACAGATACGGCTTGCATTAAGTGATGAAATAACAGCGTTGCTACTTCCCAAAGGAGGGTTTTACCAGCAAACCGGCGGCAACTGGATATTCAAGGTCAGCGAAAATGGAAATACAGCGTATAAAGTTGACATAAAGCTCGGCATGCAGAGCCCGGATTACTACCAGGTGTTGGAAGGATTAAAGCCAGGTGATAAGGTAGTGACTTCCAGCTATGAGAACTATTCGAACATGCAGGAACTGGTTATAAAGAATTAGGTATCTCAATTTAAAAAAAGTGTAGCCATGAAAAATAAAATTATCTATTCATTCATCCTGATTTGTTCAATCAGCCTGATCGCTTCGGCCAGGAAGACGTCTGATTGCAGTGAGGCCACGTGCTGCCGCGTGAAGCCAGAACCCGAGGCAAAGAAATCAAAAACTGAAAGCAAGGCAGAGTTATCATCGCTAAGCTTGTTCTTCTTCCATATCTGAACGTTTACCTTCACTTTTAAAACATAAAAAATAAAAAATGATCAAGATTTCGAATCTCGAAAAAACTTATCGCACTGAGGAAGTGGAGACCGTTGCGTTGAACAAACTTTCCTTCGAAGTAAAAGAAGGCGAGTTTGTTGCTGTAATGGGTCCTTCGGGGTGCGGAAAATCAACGCTACTGAATATTGTTGGGTTATTGGATGATCCGGATGACGGAAGTTATGTGTTTAACGGAGTTGAAGTGGCAAAATTCAATGAACGCAAAAGGGCCGATCTGCGCAAAAGAAATATCGGCTTCGTGTTTCAGAGTTTTAACCTGATCGATGAGCTTACGGTTTTTGAGAATGTTGAATTGCCGCTGATTTATACGGGTGTAAAATCTGCAGACAGGAAGAAAAGAGTAGAAGAGGTTTTGGATAAGATGCAGATCATGCATCGCCGCAATCATTACCCGCAACAATTATCAGGTGGTCAGCAGCAGCGTGTAGCCGTTGCCCGGGCAGTAGTGAATAAGCCAAAGCTGATCCTCGCCGACGAACCTACCGGTAATCTTGATTCGCATAATGGAAGTGAAGTAATGCAGATGTTAACAGATCTGAATGAGCATGGAACTACTATCATTATGGTGACACACTCAGAGCATGATGCCCGTTACAGTCATCGTATCATCCGGATGCTGGATGGGCAAACCGTAACCGAGAATATTTTGGTATGAACCTGAGGCCTCCGACCTCAGACAAAAGTATAGCCATGTTAAAAAATTATCTTAAGATCGCCTGGAGAAATTTAGTAAAGAATAAAACGTTTTCTTTCATAAATATTATTGGCCTTGCTTCTGGCCTTGCGTGCTTTATATTAATTGCATTATACGTTGCCGATGAATTAAGCTATGACCGGTATAACGACAACGCAAGCCGGATCTACCGCATCAATTCCGATATTGTATTTGGAGGAAACATCCTCCATCTTGCTGTGGCTTCTGACCCGATGGGAGCCGCGTTAAAGAATGATTATCCGCAGGTAGAAGAATTTGTGCGGTTCTACACATCAGCCGGTTCTAAACTCATCAAAAAAGAAGATCAGTATATCAACCAATATGATGTAGCGCATGCTGATTCAACATTATTTGATGTCTTCACGCTCCCTTTGATTTCCGGAGATCCAAAAACTGCTTTGAATGAACCAAACACCGTTGTGATCTCGGCATCTGCAGCAAAAAAATATTTTGGCACAACCGATGTGGTTGGCAAAACCATTGAAACGAATGACAATGGAAATACGCTGTATAAGATAACAGCGGTAATCAGGGACATGCCGCATAATTCGCATTTTAATTTCTCGATGATCTTCTCCATGGACAATGTACAATATCAATGGGGAAATTTCCTAAGCCATAATCACCAGACCTATTTGTTGTTAAAGCCCGGAACTGATCATAAAGCCTTTGAAAAAAACTTCATCCCGTTCATTGATAAATATGTGGTTCCACAGGCTGCTCAATTCATGCAGATAAAGTCAATGGACGAGTTTGAGAAAGCCGGAAACAAACTGGAATATAGCCTGACACCATTGACTGATATTCATCTTCATTCCGATCGTCAGGCTGAAATGGGTGTCAATGGCAATATTCAGTATGTGTATATCTTTTCTGTTATTGCGATATTGGTTCTGGTACTGGCGTGCATCAACTTCATGAATCTTTCCACGGCAAGGTCAGCAAGCAGGGCCAAAGAGGTGGGGATACGTAAGGTGGTGGGTTCCGAAAAAAGATATTTGGTCAGGCAATTTATAACCGAGTCAATTTTGACAACCGTTCTTTCTACCGGGGTTGCCGTCGCCATCGCGGCTCTCTGTTTATCATGGTTCAATGACTTATCGGCAAAAGAACTGCACATTTCAGATCTCCTGCAGCCAAAATATATGGTCGTTCTTATTGCACTGCCGGTCGTCGTTGGTTTGTTCGCAGGCATATACCCGGCTTTTGTGCTTTCTTCATTTAATCCCATTGTTGTTTTAAAAGGAAAGCTTAGCGGTGGGTTGAAAAGCAGGAGCTTACTGAGGAATGGGTTGGTAGTGATTCAATTCTTTTTTACCGTTTTATTCATTAGCGGAACGATCGTCGTCTTTCGCCAACTCGATTATATCCAGACCAAGAAACTGGGTTTCAATAAGGATCAAATGCTCATTATAAACGGGACGTTTGCACTGGGAAACAATCGCGATGCATTTAAAAACGAAGTGTCAAAACTCCCCGGCGTAAAGGGCTCTGCTTATGCCGGGTATCTGCCGGTATCCGGTTCGTCCAGAAATGATATGAGCTATTCCACCAGTGCGGCAATGAATGCAGAGAACAGTATGAATATGCAAACCTGGAATATTGACTACGATTATATACCGGTAATGGAAATGGAAATTATTAAGGGAAGAAACTTTTCCAGGCAGTTCGGTACTGACTCGAATGCTACAATCGTGAATGAGACTGCCGCAAAATTACTCGGTGGTGATCCAATTGGGAAGAAAATTTATACTTTCTACCAGGATCAATTTGGGAATCGCCTGATCAGTCGTGAAGTGATCGGCGTTGTAAAAAACTTTCATTTTGAATCTATGAAAGAAAATATCGGCCCGCTTTGTTTCCGGTTGGCGGATAATTCCTGGGCTACAGGTTTTAAAGTAGCCAGTACTGACATCAAACAGTTGATAAGCACTATCGAAAACAAATGGAAATCAATGGCGCCTGGTATGCCCTTCAGTTATCAATTTATGGATGAATCATTTGATAGTATGTACCGGGTTGAACGACGGACCGGAAAATTAGGATTGACACTCGCCATCATAGCAGTTGTTATTGCTTGTCTGGGTTTATTTGGACTGGCCACCTACACGGCAGAACAAAGAATAAAAGAGATAGGTGTTCGCAAGGTACTGGGAGCAACGGTTATGGATGTTGTGTCTATGTTATCAAAAGATTTTATGCTGCTGGTGCTGATTGCATCTGCTGTGGCCGTACCCGTGGCTTGGTGGGTGATGAATAAATGGCTGGAAGATTTTGCTTACCGGATAAATATCGGATGGTGGATATTCTTAGCGGCCGGAGTAATTGCATTATTAATTGCTTTGATGACTGTTAGCTCACAGGCTATCCGGGCTGCGGTATCTAATCCGGTGAAATCGTTGCGAACGGAGTAATCTCCAAAGGTCACGAAGGACTCCTTTGGAGAGTCCTTCGGACAATAATTAATAATTATTAATTAATAATTATTAAAGCAAACTTATGATCAGAAACTACTTCAGAACAGCATGGAGAAATTTGTTGCATAACAAAACCTTTTCCCTCATCAATATTTTTGGACTTGCACTTGGAATAACTTGCAGTCTGCTGATCATGCTTTGGCTAAGAGATGAATTGAAAAAAGACAAGTTTCATGCAAATACAAAGCGACTGTATCGGGTAATGGAGAACCAGTATTACTCCGGCGATATTTCGACTTTCGATTCTTCCCCCGGAATATTGGCGGAGAATATTGTGAAGGACATACCCGAGATCGAAATGGCTAGCCAGATTTTATGGGAAGAAGAGCCGTTGTTTACCGTGGGCGATAAGTTTGATAAGGAAAAGGGCCGGTATGTACAGAAAGATTTTCTAAGGATGTTTTCTTTTAAATTGGAAAAAGGGGATCCCGCTACCGCGTTGGCAAGACCCGATGCTGTTGTTATCGCCAAAAAATTAGCTGACAAATACTTCAAGGGACAGGATCC
>DASTIZ010000197.1:0-7188 GCA_035717045.1 Chitinophagaceae bacterium | reverse complement strand
CTGATTTCCTCATTAATCTTCATAATCCTAAAGATCCTGGTTCCGCTTACTTTTTTTTCCTGTTATTGATCTCGTCCCTGATAGCGATCGCCCTTATGTAGTCTTCATTTTCTAAAACCTCGTTCAACAATGTATTTAGTTCTTCAAGGCTCATTGTTTTCAGGTCTTCATTGCCACCTGTTTCTTCAACAGGCACTTCTTTTTGTTCTTTTGTTTTTTTCTTTTTACCCGTTGTTTCTTCCATGAGAATTCCGGCGCTGTCAAGAATATTCTCATAGGTATAGATGGGGCAACCAAAACGGACCGCCAGGGCCAGCGCATCAGAAGTTCGTGAATCGATCTCGACTGTATCATTGTCCGATGAACAAACAAGTTTAGAGTAGAAAATTCCTTCCTGGAGATCGCAGATGATGATTTCATGGAGTTCGATACTGAAAGCCGTCATGAAGTTCTTCATAAGGTCGTGGGTCAACGGGCGGCTGGGCTGCATTTTTTCCAGTGCTACCGCAATCGCTTGTGCTTCAAAGCCGCCAATAACAATAGGCAAACGCCGAAGCCCATTTACTTCTCCCAATACAACTGCATATGAATGAGTCTGTGTGATGCTATGTGAAAGCGCCACTATTTCCAGTTCTATCTTCTTCATAATTTGCCACGAAACTAAGAGATTTTGAATAAATAAATACAGAGTTTAGCCCTTAACGGGTTTCGGTTCCTGTTGTCTTTATTCGCAACAACTCCTTTAATTTTTTTTTGTGAAAGGACAAAAGTAGGAAGACTATCAGGGAGAAAAACGATCTTCTTCATAAAGTAATTTAAAGTAAAAACCACAAACGCATGGCATTTGTGGTTCAGACTTCTGACTTCAGACTTCGATTCTCATCCCTTTATCTTCTTCACCGCTTCCGTCATCTTTGGCACCACTTCAAATGCATCACCAACAATTCCATAATCAGCGGCTTTAAAGAAGGGAGCTTCGGGATCTTTGTTGATGACAACGATCACTTTGCTTCTGTTTACACCGGCCAGGTGTTGAATGGCGCCCGATATCCCGATTGCAATGTATAGAGTTGGGGCAATGGCGGTGCCGGTTTGACCTACGTGCTCATTGTGTGGGCGCCAGTGTGCATCTGCAACAGGTCGGCTGCAGGCAAGCGCGGCATGCAAAGCGTGTGCGAGATCTTCAACAATTTTCCAATTTTCAGGACCTTTTAATCCGCGACCCGCACTGACTACGATCTCTGCTTCCGTCAACGGCACTTCGCCACTCACTTTATTTACCGCCGTCACCTTTACTTTAGGGGTATCCGCTGTTATCTCCGCAGACACCACTTCAGCCGTTCCTTCACCGGCGACCGTTTGATATGCATTAGGATTCAGTGAAATGATCTTTACATCGGTATTCAATGAGATATTAGCAAATGCTTTACCTGAAAAAACATTTTTCTTCACGACAAACCCGTTACTCGTATCAGGCAACGCTACCGCCCCGGATACCAATCCGGCCTTTAACCTGGCAGACAGACGTGGAGCAATTGATTTTCCATCAACATTATTGGAGAACACAATTATTTTGGCCCCGGTCTTTGTCACTACTTCCGCAATTGCTTTTGTGTAAGCCTGCGCATCCAGGTGATCCAGTGCCGAGTTATTTACATGATGGATCTTCTTCACTCCATATTTCCCTAATGAAGCAAGATCATCATTTGCAGTACCCACAACAACTCCTTCAGCAGACGTGCCCAACTGCTCAGCTATTTTAGCACCATAGGTCATTGCCTCAAGTGAAGCCTTCTTAACATGACCCTCAGCCGTATCTATGAATATTAAAACGGACATGGAATTATTTTAGATTTTAGATTTTTGATTTTAGATTTCATACTTCAGACCTCATACTTCATACTTCAGACCTCAGACCTCAGACTTCCCTCATATCACCTTCGCCTCCTCCTTCAACAATCTAACCAACTCTTCCACATTATCCGGTGAAACAAGTTTTACCCCGGCTTTTGGCGGCGGTAATTCAAAACTGGCAACTGCAGTTAATGAATCTGCCGCTATCGGCTCCACAACTTTCAGAGGCTTTGTGCGTGCCGCCATGATCCCCCTCATGTTGGGAATACGTTGCTCTGCTACACCTTTCTGGCAACTAACGACTGCTGGAAGATTCACTTCACAAACTTCTTCGCCGCCTTCGATCTCTCTTGTTACCGTTGCTTTGCTACCTCCCAATTCGAATTTTGTGGCCAGGGAAATATAAGGCAAATCCAATAGTTCAGCGACCATTCCACCGATCGAAGAACCATTATAATCGATCGTTTCTTTCCCTGTAAAAACAAGGTCATAGCCACCTTGTTTTGCCGCTTCAGCAATTTGAGAAGCGATGTAAAAACTATCAGTATTACCGGTATTTACGCGGATCGCTTCATCTCCCCCCAATGCCAGGGCCTTGCGGATGATGGGCTCCGCATCGGCTGTACCAACGCTTATCAAATGAATAACGGTCGAAGGGTCGGCTTCTTTCAATTCAATAGCCCGGACAAGTGAATACCATTCATCGTATGGGTTGATGATCCATTGTACGCCATTCGTATCGAATTTCGTGTTGTTATCCGTGAAGGCTATTTTTGCCGTCGTGTCCGGCGTTTTACTGATACATACTAGTATTTTCATCTGTGAGACTGTTTACTCATCCTCTCCCCATCATTGCGACTGCGAGAAATGCGAAGCAGGGAGCAATGAGCGACGGGGGGAGGCGAAAAAGGTTGCTTATGCAACTAACGCAAAGATAGGGTTCGGCATTTAATAATTAATAATTCGTAATTAATAATTTTTTCCGATGGAGAGGATTGCAAAAATTAAGGAGATGCTGAGCGAAAATCAGAAAGACAGTTTTCTCTGTCATGCATTGGCACTTGAATATATCAAGATCGGCAATGATAGCGAAGCACGAAGATTATTTGAATCTGTCCTGGAAAACGACCCGGGTTATATCGGCAGCTATTATCATCTTGCCAAGCTGCTGGAAAGGATTGGCGATACGGATGCGGCGATAAGAGTTTATGAAGAAGGTATGGAACAAGCAAAAAAAGCCGGCGATGATCACTCATTGAGCGAATTGAAGAGTGCGTTTGAAGAACTAACTTTTTAAAAAGCGGCACGTAGGTGGCATATAAATGATCTACAATAACAATCGTTAATGGTGATGGTGTGAGTATGTGACCCGGCTGGATTGCTACTATTGTGCTTCCGTTGCGACGCTCCGTTCAGGTTTCTCTTCGCTGTTCAACAAACAGCGTGCCTCCCGATAGCTATCGGAATTGCCTGGACGCTGAGCCGAACGAAGGGGAAGGGGTCGCACACTTCAACGTTCTGATCGCTACTATGCAAATTTGAATCTACTTCAACGATATCAACAATTCATTAAAAAAGAGAATCTTTTCTCGCCAAAAGACAAGTTGATCCTTGCTGTAAGCGGGGGAGTGGATTCGGTTGTGCTATGCGAGTTGTGTAAACAAGCGGGTTACGATTTTATTATTGCGCATTGCAATTTTCAATTAAGAGGCGAGGAGAGTGAAAGAGACGAAAAATTTGTGAGATCACTTGGAGAGAAATACAAGGTTGAGGTTAAGGTTAAGGGGTTTGAAGCGGAAAAATATTCCAGGGAAAATAAAATATCTATCCAGGAAGCGGCCAGAGTATTGAGGTATGAATGGTTTGAAGAATTGGCGAGAAGTGAAATGTCAAACGTGAAAAACAGGAGTCAACCATCTGTCACTCACTTTTCACTTTTCACCTTTCACGTGCTGACTGCCCATCATGCTGATGATAATCTTGAGACCTTGTTAATGAACTTTTTTCGGGGGACCGGGTTACATGGACTGACTGGAATTCCGGTTACAGGACCTTCTGAAGTTCTTAATTACGTACGCCGTCCATTACTTCCTTTCTCTAAGGCCGAGCTGGTCGATTTTGCTAAAGAAAACAAACTTGAGTATGTGGAAGATTCCTCCAATGTTTCCTCAAAATATACCAGGAATTTTTTTCGCAACGAGATCATCCCTGTTATTACCAGGGTTTACCCGGAAGCCAAAGCAAATCTTTTGGATAATATCGACCGGTTCAAACAAATAGAAAGACTTTATAAAGTGGCGGTCGGCGATATCAAAAAAAAATTAGTAAAAGAAAAAGGAAAGGAGTTGCATATCCCCGTAAAGCAGCTAATGGGATATGATAACCGGGCACTGATCTATGAGATTATTAAGGATTTTGGGTTTACCGAAAAGCAGATTGATGAAGTAATCAAGCTTTCCGAAAGCGAATCAGGAAAGTATATTGATTCACCGGGTTCGGACTATCGCATCATTAAACACCGGCATTGGTTTATTATTAGTTCTGTTAATCCTGGCGAATCGGCGACAATTATTATTGAACAACATCATAAGCAAATAATCTTTCAGGAAGGTATTCTTATGATTGAGACCCTAACCTCAATCCCGAAAGCTATCGGGATCAAACCCCAAACCCCAAACGAGACAGCATGTCTCGATGCTAAAGAGATCGCCTACCCGCTTATTCTCCGCAAATGGAAACAAGGCGACTATTTCTATCCCTTAGGCATGAAGAAAAAGAAAAAGCTGTCACGCTTCTTCATTGATCAAAAGCTTTCAAGAACAGCGAAAGAAAGAGTATGGGTGATCGAAATGAATAAAAAGATCATTTGGGTGGTTGGAAAGAGAATAGACGAACGATTCAAAGTGACCGAAAAGACAAGATCAATTTTAAAGCTTGGCTACGAACCCCGTGTTTGAAAAACATCACGTACACTCATGTTTCTTACCTCGTTGGCAAAATTTTCGAGCAATGGATAGCCGGAAAAAGCCTGGCATGCAATGATCGTAAAAGCAACACCAAACAGGGCGCCAAAAATATGCGCCGAATGATTAATATTCCCACCGCCCCTTTTGTCAAGCCACCCCGAAATAAGAAGGTACAGGACCCCAAAAAGAAATCCTGCAATATAAACGGGTATAAAGAAAAGCCCGACCCCGACCAATGGAAAAAACATAATACCAGCAAAAATTACTGCTGACACCGCGCCTGAAGCGCCAAGGCTGCGATAGTGATAATTATCCCTGTTATTAATATACGTCGGAACCACTGAAGCAGCCAGGGCAAGTGCATACATCACCAGGTAGATCAGTTTTCCGTAGCGATCAAATACTTCCACAAATTTGGTTTCTACTATTTCTCCAAACATATACAAGGCCAGCATGTTGAAAAGAAGATGCCCCCAATCCGCGTGAATCAGCCCGCAGCTGAAGAACCTGTACAATTGTCCGCGCTTAACGGCCGGGGGGTAAAAGATAAATTGATCCATTAAGCTACGATTCGTAAACGCAACAAATGAAACAATGCTCGTAATGGCAATAATGATGACTGTAATAGAAATTTCCATACGGTAAATGTAGTTGGCAATGGTGAATTGTCAATGGTGAATATCAAAAAATGTTTTTGATTATGTGTTCACCGTACTTCCGACTTCCGACTTCGGACCTCAGTCTTATCTGTGATGGTATTTTTCATTTCGAAGAATCGTGCAGGCACGGTATACTTGTTCGGCTAGTAACAATCTCACTAACTGGTGCGGAAAAGTAAGTGCTGAAAGACTCCATGTATGGTTTGCTCTTTTCAATACTATTTCATCCAATCCGAAGGCGCCGCCGATGAGAAAGACGAGATTCTTTACACTTTCATTAGTTCTCTTCATTATAAATTCTGCCAGGGATTCAGAATTGAATTGTTTCCCCCTTTCATCAAGTGCCACGAGATAATCGTCTTTATTAAGCCATTCCAAAACTATCTCTCCTTCTTTTTTCTTAAGATCCATCTCACTCATCATGCCCGCATTCTTTGGCAACGGAATGATCGTCCATTCCACGGGGTAATATTTTGAAATGCGTTTGGTAAAATCATCCACGCCCTCTTTTACATACTGTTCATGATTCTTTCCAATGCTCCAAAAATGCAGTTTCATATCATTTCAAATCTGTTGTTGCTTTATAAATAAAAAAGCGTTTTGTTCAAACGCTTCGATCCAGCATCCAGCCCCCGGCATCCAGTATCCAGCATCCAGCATCCACCATCCAGCCTCCAGCAACTACTTTATTTCAAAATCTTTTTTGAACGACATAAAAGTAAAACGATACAAACTATTTGTACCATCCAGCTGAGTTGCTTTCAAATAATAATTATAAGCTTCTGCCAGGTAATGGTTTTCTTCCAACACAAATCCAAGACGGAAATTCATCTCCGCATCGCTTTCAGCGGCATCGTACTTTTTTATTGAGTTGAAAAATGCCTGGTAATCGTCTTTGGGTACATAACGGAGATATTGCCTCGCAGAATTTTCCGCCTCACCTTTGATTGTTGCGTTCCAGTAGTAGGTCTTGCCGGGCTCCATCAGTTTCAGGATATCTGAAATATCAACATGTTTCTTCTTTACAGTTTTGAGAAGAATAACATTTGTTTTGCTCTCATCATACAATCTGAATTCAAACTCTTCAGCCTCCGGGAAAGATTTCCATGATAGGGGAATTGTACCTGAAACATAATTTACCGAGTCAAGTCTTGGATCAACCCACACATTATTGATATCGCCGCGTCCGACCGCTCCAACATTCGACATGTAATTTTTCCTGTTCTTTTCAGGGGTTCCTTTTGATTTTGTCAATTCACTCCATACATATTTCATGTAATTGGCGCTTACAGAATTTGTACTTGCTTTACATGAATCCTTCAAACCAGCCGTGGTATAAATCCCGGCTTTGTTCAGGGAGAACATCCTGGTCTCATTACAAAGCACCGTGGCAAAAGAACCGGCGCCCACCTTGATTGAACTATTTCCATTGACAATGGTTCCAATTTTCGCTTTGGTTTCCACTTTGTTCTCTATTACAGAAACATTGCCTTTCACACTGTATATCACGAACATGTTTTCCTGTGCCGGTAAGGCAAAAGGCAAACATACTATTGCGAAAAAATAAATAAAGGTCTTCAGGTTCAGTCTTCGTTTAATGGTGTTCATGTTGAGTAGTTTCATGTTTTTGGTGTTGATCCTTATGATGATTTTCTGAATGATGTGGTTGCGTGTGCTCATTGTCATGTTCCAAAGGGTGATGATGATGG
>DASTIZ010000196.1:0-3019 GCA_035717045.1 Chitinophagaceae bacterium | reverse complement strand
ACATAACCGCGTGTTGTTGGCAGTGTTTTTGAATCGCGACTGATGATATATTTTTTAATTAAATCATACAATTATGAAAACTATGAGTAATTCCCGGAAAACGTTTTTTACTCTGCTTGCAACAAGCCTTGTTACCTGTTCGGTCTTGATTGCATGCAACAAAGATGATGATATTGATGATAATGATAACACCTATGCAATAAGCGGCAGTGCATCCGGTTCAAAGGAAATTCCTTCTAATACAACCACCGGGTCAGCAACATTAAGTGGTACTTATAACGCAAGGACAAACTCTCTGATGTATACCATCAACTGGACCGGTCTTACCGGCAATCTGGCGGCCGCCCATTTTCATGGTCCCGCTTTGGAAACCGAATCAGCAGGCCCAATCCAGGATATTATAATCGGGACCAATGGCACAAGTGGAAGTGTATCGGCTACGGTCACGGTTACGGATGCATTTGAATCAGCATTATTAACCGGAAAGATCTATTACAACCTTCATACGGCTCTTTATCCCAATGGTGAAGTTCGTAGCCAGGTAACAACATCACCACAATAAGAGATTGGTGTTAAATAAAAAATTACCAGCAATATCTTGTTGGTAATTTTTTTTCCCTCAACGCTTCGACTGAACGTTTGCAAGCACGATACCGGTAAATACTATTATCATGCTGATCACATAGATCCACTTGAACTGCTCATGCAAAATGATAACAGCTTCGATACTGCTGAAAATGGGAATCAGGTTGCCAAATAAGGCGGTCCGTCCGCTGCCTAAGGTTGCAATCGCTTTGTTCCAGATGAGGAAACAAATAACAGAAGCTCCCAGTCCAAGATAAATGATGGCGGACATGTTACCGGTGTTAACTGCAATACCACCTTTTCCATTTAACTCGTAGAAATAAAATGGAAGAAGAATAACTGTGCCCACTAAAAAGATCACAAAAAGAAAATTTACCGGGTGCATTCCTGCCGGTTTTTTTCTTACGGATGTATTATAGATAGCAAAGGTGAATGCGGCGGCAAGTATCCACCAATCACCTTTGGTGAATCTAAACGCTAAGAGATCCCCCATATTTCCTTTGCTCAGTAACAAAAGAACGCCGCATACACAAATGATCATTCCGATGACTCTGAGTGGGGGTATTCTTTCCTTGAGAAATATTCTTGCCAGAATGACTGACATGATCGGGGAGGAGCAGGTGCCCAGTATTGCCATATTAATGGCGGTTGAATAATGGCCGGCAACATAAACGAAGGTATTGAACATGCTGACCCCGGTAACAGCGGCCAGGAGGAAAAATAAAATATGTTGTTTAACGATTCTTATTTCCGTAAAAAAGTACTTCCACGCGAAGGGGAAAATAATAACGGTAGCAGTAAGCCAGCGATAAAAAGCAAGTGTAACGGGAGGAATGTCCTTAATAACGCCTCTTGCAATAATAAAATTTCCCGACCAGATAAGCGTGGCAAGAACCGCGAGGGTGATGCCGATAAAAACCTGGCGTTGATGATGTGAATCCTTCATTGATCGTAAAGATAGAACGCAGATTTATTATGAAGGTTATGATTCTGATGATATATCATAGTCAATCATAATGATCAGCGTCATCGGCGTTCGATCAATCTTAATGCGCAAAATCCATTTCAAAATTTCCCTTAATCCGCTCCATGGACGGATTGAAATATCCAAATTTCAGTTTGGGGAATTCTTCATGAATTAATTCCATTAATTGTTTTACACCCAAACACTCACCTGTTTCACTAATGCCAATTTTTCCCAAATACCAGTCGGGATCGATATTGAAATTTCTCCACTGAATCATTTTCAACCCGGTTTCATTGATCAAATTTCTCAGTGCTTCGTATTCCTCCACCGAATCCGTCATGCCGGGGAAAACAAAATAGTTGATGGATGTCCAGCCCCCGTGCCTATTCACTATTTTCAAACTTTCAATGATGTCATCAAAATCATAATTGTTGGGCCGATAATAAGGCATGTAGATATTTCTTCGTGCCGAATTGGTGCTAACCCGTATTGAATTCAATCCCGCTTCGCATAACGCACTTACCGCCTTGGGATCCGATCCATTTGTGTTGATATTAATGCTGCCATTCTTTGTATGTTTCCGGATCTCAATGATGGCATCACGGATCGTTTCCCACATCAGAAGCGGTTCACCTTCGCAACCCTGGCCAAAACTGATCAGTGGGTAAGGAGCAGTTTCAAGATGTGGAACCGTGAATTCAACGATCTCTTCAGCCGTTGGTTTGAACGCCAACCGATCTTGCGTTGACACGATAGGTTCTTCATCTGGCTGCAGGGAAATACAACCAACACAGTTTGCGTTACAAGCAGGCGAAACCGGTACCGGGCATTCCCAGCGACCTAAAGAAAAATTTCTTGCTGCGGGACAATGATAGGTTAGTGCGCAATTCTCCATCAAGTGTTTTACAAGACGGTTGTGCGGATACGCTTTTATTAATGTTGCAGCTCCATCCTTTATTTTTTCCTGGTCATAACCTGTACATTCCTGGCGAATATCTTTTTCGATCCTGATAGCAGGCACATAAAACTTTTCATCATACCAGCCTACAGCCGTATAACAAAACAACGGAAGCACCGGTGCATTTTTTTCAGATTCATAAGCCGCTAGATAGAAACCTGTGTGCGCAGGTGGGATAAATGCAGCCACTGCCCAACCTTTGTTGCACAAGCGCATTTCACCTGACTTTACATCAATTCCAATTCCTCTTCGGCCGGGCAATTCATACAATGAGCCGCCTGTTGGTAACTCCAGCCATTCATCGTCGGGCACAGGAACAGCATCCCAGCCGGTGCGACCAACGCTGTACAGTGAAGAATCCTCGAATATCTTTCCGTTCCCGTCAGAATAAAGAATGTATGGTGAGTGTTCAAAAGCCATGATTGTAAGTGGTTACAGGTAAATAGTCAATAGTCGATAGTCGATAGTCAATAGTCGATAGTCAATAGTCAGTTGGCAATTGACCTCAA
>DASTIZ010000195.1:0-6260 GCA_035717045.1 Chitinophagaceae bacterium | reverse complement strand
TGAAGTCTTAAGCATCAAGCTGGGTGTGCTTATTTTTGAATTGTAGAAGCTAAAACTTAATCTGACAGTTGGCTTCAGACCTCTGACTTCAGACTTCTGACTTCAGATTTCAATTCACTCCTTTTTCTTTCATGATACGGTTAAGCCATTTTAGCATCGCGAAGCAAACAGCTGCCGCCGCCATTAATAAAATAAAATTCAGCCAAAAGAAATTAGCCTTGTGATCATAGCTATCCCACATAGTAGCCAACACTCCTGAAAGTTTATTGCCAATAGAAGTGGAAAGAAACCATCCACCCATCATTAATGAAGTGATCCTTACCGGGCTTAGTTTTGAAACGATCGACAGTCCCATTGGGCTAAGACATAATTCGCCGATGGTGATCACACCATAACTGGCGATCAGCCAGAGCATACTTGCTTTTTCAGTTCCATTGTTACTTGCGTATACCGCTGCTACCATGACCAATGCAGACAAGGCGGAAATAAAAAGTCCGAATGCAATTTTGGTAGCTGTGGATGGTTCACGATTCTTTCTTCTCAGCCAGGCAAAAAAAGCAACGATCAGGGGCGTCAGGATTATTACCCACCCGGGATTGATGGATTGACTAAGATTGGTGGCCCACAGACTGATCTCACTTCCTTCACCGGGCTTCTTTTCATCCGGAACATTTTTAAAATAGGGGTGATAATTAAATTCTTTTATCACTTTACCATCTTCTTTTTGCAGGCGAAACTGGTCATCATACTTCGCAACGGTATCTTTTTTATAGGCAATCGTTTGTGCAAGATTTACAGCGCTGAAAGTTTTTTCCGCAACACCCGATACTTCGCGATTTGTATAGCGATCTGCCCAGGTATTCAATGCGGACCCATTTTGTTTAAAGACGGCCCAGAATAAAATAACAACGGCAAAGATGGCGAGCAATGCGGCAACCGGCCTTTTCTCATCCTTGTCTGACGATACATAAATTGAAGCAAAAAAATAAATAACCGGTATGCAGGCAAAGATGAATGCGTCTGTTGATGGTGAACCTACCAGTGGATGTCCCAATAATTTAACCGGAAGAATCCAGCCAATCACACCGGCAATTATGGAGGGGACTAAGATGAGTAGCGTAATTTTTGTAAAAGACATATCGCCTGCTTTAACTCCCTTCTTCACATCATAGGCAGCATAATGTTTTGTCCCGGCAAGAAAAACGATAACGCCAATAAACATACCAACACCCGCGGCGGCAAATGCATAAGCCCAGCCGAAAGTGATATACAATGCCGCGCCGAAAAAATTGCATATGAAGGCACCGATATTGATACCCATGTAGAAAATATTGTAACCTTCATCTTTCTGCTGTATATGTTGCGGTGTAGTATACACGTTACCCAAAAGGGTAGAAATATTTGGCTTAAAAAGACCATTGCCAACGATCACCAGTGTCATTGCCAGATATAATATCGTGAGATTATGGACACCCATCAGCAAATAACCCACGCCCATCATCACGCCACCGATAATTATCGATTTCCTGTAACCGAAATACCTGTCAGCAAGCAAGCCGCCTAAAAAAGGAGTAAGAAACACAAGACCAATAAATGTTCCATACAGATCAGCCGATTCAGCTTCTGTCATAGCAAACCCTTTTTCGACATCTTTCAGGTAAAGGGTGAAAATTCCGATCATTAAATAATATCCAAATCGCTCCCACATTTCAGAGAAAAAAAGGAAAGGCAACGCCTTAGGATGTTTTTTCCACATGACAAGTCATTTAATTAAGAAAGATAAGCAAACAAAATTGGGTAATAAAAAAGGTGGCATCGCCACCTTCATTATCATTTTTTACACGATCAGGCAGAACCCGTCTTCTCTTTTACGATCTGATTCAACGACTTGATTCGTGAATAAATCAATATGCCGCCAATGAATGCGGCAACTACAAGTATACCAAAGAATATCTTCTTATCGTGGAAATCATCCCAGAAGCCCGTCATAATGCCCGCAACTTTTCCCCCAATGGAGGTGGCCAAAAACCATCCCCCCATCATCAGTGCCGTCAACCGTGGCGGTGATAATTTGGAAACAAAGGATAATCCCATTGGACTTAAGAATATTTCACTGATCGTAAACACAAAATAAGTTAGCCAAAGCCAGATAGGAGACGCCTTATGCGTGTAAATCGACGGAACAGACATAACAGCAAAGACCATTACGAGTGCAGACAAGCCAGATATGAACATGGCCATTCCAAATTTAGATGCTGTTGTCGGTTCTTTTCCTCGTCTTCGAAGCCAATCAAAAAACGGGACAAAGAACAGGGTAAGCAAAACAATAAAAAGGGGATTGATGGATTGAAACAATTCTGTATTGGTAAGTTGCACGTGTTTCCCATTTGGCCATTGATCCTTAGGGACATTGTTAAAATAAGGATCGGGACCCGATACCTTTACTATTTTGCTTGCTGTATCAATTTTGTTTCCGCTTTCTGTAATACCATAAACAGTGGTATCGACTTTTATTTTTTCCGTTCCATCTATCTCTTTCTGAGTTGAATAAACAGGCACATGCTCAAGACCTGTGATCCTGGAATTGTCTTTTACTTCAACAAAAAATTCATCTACCTTATTTACTATTCTTGGCGTATCCGTTACTGTTTGCAACGGATATATTTTGCCTGTAATTTTGGCCGTGGTTGGTGAAGCGGCACGGTCAGTGTGTTTTTCAGCCCATAAGGTTAGTCCTGTGGCGTTTTGGTTATAAATTGTCCAAAAGGCTATCGCAATTGCAAAAATAAAAAGCAACGCCCCTACACCTTTTTTATCTTCAGGTTTGGCTCTTACCCAAAGAGAAACATAAAATGCAATAATCGGGAGACAAGCGAAAAGAAAAGCATCATTCGCTTTTGTTCCCATTAAAGGCGACCCGAATAGTAACGCGGGAATGAACCAACCAATAATAGCAGCAATAATTGCCGGGAGGAATACATAAGAAAATATTTTTGACAAAGGCATGTCTTCGGGCTGCACCGGTTTCTTTACGTCTGCTTCCCTGATCTCCCTATTCTTTAAAAAGCTACCGAGAATGATCAGACCGATGATGAGACCTACACCGGCAGCAGCAAAAGCATAGCCCCATCCGTAAGCATTCCGTAAATAAGCAGCTACGAAATTGCAGACGAAAGCCCCAATATTAATACCCATGTAAAAAATATTGTAAGCATTATCCTTTAGCGGTCTTAAGTCCGGACGGTTGTAAATATTACCTAAGAGAGTAGAAATATTTGGTTTGAAAAATCCATTACCCACAATTATCAATGACAGCGAGATAAACATTGCGGTATTTCCGGGTATAGCCAATCCGAGATATCCGGCAGCCATCAGTGTGCCTCCCAAAAAGATGGATTTGATATAGCCTAAGTACCGGTCCGCTACCAGCCCGCCAATAAAAGGAGTTAAATAAACAAGCGCTATGAAGCTTCCTACAATATCGGCGCCGATCCTTTCATCGAAGGCCTTTCCTCCTGTTTTTGTATCAATCATGTACAATAGCAGGATGCCCACCATCAGGTAGTAAGCGAAACGCTCCCACATTTCAGTAAAAAACAAAACATATAAAGCTTTCGGATGTTTGCCCTCGTGTACTGGCTTAGATGAATTCGTATCTGCTTGAATCATACGATCATTTTTAAATTACTAATCAGAAAGAATAATTGTCCAAAATAAAGAAAATCTTTCACTAAGTAATTTTTCATACCTGTTTTAACTTTCTTACCCGATATTCGCAATGCTTTTAAAAACCAATTCTTCATGAGAATACTTTTGCTTGGCTCCGGTGGTCGGGAACATGCTTTTGCCTGGAAGATCTCACAAAGCCCACTTTGCGAAAAGCTTTTTATCGCTCCTGGTAATGCCGGCACTTCCCGTCATGGTACTAATTTGAATTTTGGTATCAATGACTTTGATGCAATCAAAAAATGTTGTATTGATGAAAAGATAGGCCTTGTTTTGGTCGGACCAGAGGAACCATTGGTAAAAGGGATCACAGACTTTTTGATCAGCGACCCCCGACTAAAAGATCTTGACATCATCGGCCCCTCAAAAGCAGGTGCCCAACTAGAAGGCAGCAAGGCATTCGCAAAAGCATTCATGAGAAAATATAATATTCCCACTGCGGCCTATGGTGAATTTACATTGGAAAATTATAAAGATGGAATTAAATACATAAACGATCATGAATTGCCGATCGTTCTAAAAGCCGATGGATTGGCAGCAGGGAAAGGCGTCGTTATTTGTGAAAACAATTTGGAAGCATTGGCGGAGTTTGAATTAATGATACAAAGGGCAAAGTTTGGAGATGCCAGCAGGAAAGTTGTGATCGAAGAATTCTTACAGGGAATAGAGCTTTCTGTGTTTGTATTAACTGATGGCAAAAACTACGTCATCTTACCCGAAGCAAAAGATTATAAAAGGGCAGGGGAAGAAGATACCGGTCCTAATACAGGTGGTATGGGTGCGGTAAGCCCGGTCCCCTTTGCTGATGAAGTTTTCATGAAGAATGTCGAGGACAAAGTGATCAGGCCGACAATTGAAGGGTTAAAAGCGGAAGGTCTTGAATATCGCGGCTTCATTTTTTTTGGTTTGATGAAAGTAAATGATGAACCTTACATGATCGAATACAATTGCCGGATGGGTGATCCCGAAACTGAAGTAGTGATCCCCAGATTGAAGAATGACCTTCTCGAAATGCTTGTTGCAGCCGCGAGGCAGGAACTTAATAAAGTCAGTATCCGGGAAGATGAGCGTTTCGCCTGTACGGTGATGGCCGTTAGTGGCGGTTATCCCGGCGATTATGAAAAAGGTTATACAATTCGTGGACTTGATGATATCGACACTGCTGAAAGTATCCTGTTTCATGCCGGCACTTCCATAAAAGATGGTAAGGTAGTTACGAATGGCGGCCGCGTACTTTGCATCACTTCATTTGGCAATTCTGTTTTTGAAGCAGTAGAAAAATCGAAAGAAGAATTACAAAACATATCTTTCACCGGCATGTCCTATCGCCGGGATATAGGTTATGAGTTTGAGTGAGTTTACGTGAAACGTGAGACGTCAAACGGCAAACGAAGTGCCCCATTAAAATCATTTCACTTTTCACGTCTCACGTTTGACGTTTACATTTGCACAAACGCTTTTATGGCCGACATGCATTATCACGATTACCTGCAGCTTGACAAAATTCTGAATGCACAATACCCTGAAAGTAATAAGCATGATCTATCTGCACATGATGAGATGTTGTTCATCGTCATTCACCAGGCATACGAACTTTGGTTCAAACAGCTGCATCATGAAGTAGACTCTGTCACGGCAATCATGAGCAAGCCTGCGTTAAATGATAATTCACCCGAACTGCAAACTGTTGTGCATCGTTTAAATCGCTGCATCACGATTTTACGGGTGCTTGTTCACCAGATCGATATCATGGAAACCATGACACCGATGGATTTTTTGGATTTCAGAGATATGCTCCGGCCGGCTTCTGGTTTCCAAAGTTGGCAATTCAAACAACTCGAGGCCAAGCTCGGGTTGAAATTTGAAAACCGCCACGGCAAGGAATATTATACGTCCCAATTAAGAAAGGAACATGTTGACATCATTAAGACCTCTGAAACAGGCAAATCTTTACTTGACCTTGTGAATGCATGGCTGGAAAGGATGCCGTTGGCGCCACCATTGTCTGATGACCCCAATTCTTTCTGGCAGATCTATCGTAGAAGTTATGAAGGAAGCTTAGCCGATATGGAAAAAGGAAACCTGGAGGCACTGGAGGAGATCTTCTTTAATCCCAAACTCCAATCCCGATCGCTATCGGGACCAAACCTTACATCACTTTCTCCAGCTGCATCCCGGGCTGCATTATTTATTATGCTTTACCGTGGTTATCCGCTACTGCAACAGCCTTTTCAACTATTAAATTGTTTATTGGAAATAGATGAGCAATTAAGCTCCTGGCGTTATCGTCATATGAATATGGTACATCGGATGATCGGCACAAGAATAGGGACAGGCGGCAGTTCCGGCAAAGATTACCTGAAAGCGGCAGCAGACAAACATTATATCTTCAGGGAGATTGCACAGTTGAATAGTTTTCTTATTGAAAGGAGAAAACTTCCCGTGCTACCGAGGGAAATGGAAATCCGGTTGGGGTTTGTTCAGCAATAATTTATTTCCCGAACGATGGTGATTGTATGTCAGCCCACCGTTTT
>DASTIZ010000194.1:0-9829 GCA_035717045.1 Chitinophagaceae bacterium | reverse complement strand
CAGCAAAGAAAAAGAAAACGACAAAAGTAATGATGGCAAGGTACCATGTCCACCATCTTTTATTTCGCTCGGAAAAAAATGGAGAAAGATTGGGTAAGAGGCTTAGTAGAACGATGGGTAATAGAATGATGGCGATCCAGCGCAGGTCATAACGAATACCCAGCAAAAACGAAGGGATCAGCTCACTAAAATCAAGATCGGTTGGCTTAAAAGAAAAATACGTGGCAAACCTGAATGAAGTGAATATCAGGATGAAGATCACAAGCAGGTTTATCACCCACAAAATGGTTTTCGGTATCTTAAACCTTATCAACATGCAGAAGCCGCAAAAGAACTGAATTTCCCGCTCATAGACAATGAGTTTATGTTATATTTTGACCGTTCGGCTATTTTTGTCAAATGTTTTTGCTTCAGACCAGCCTGCTTCAAAAGTTAGAACAATGGGATCAATGGCTTTTTATACAGATCAACAATCATCAAAGCAACCCTTTCTTTGACGGTTTTATGCCGTATGTCCGCAATGCCTATATCTGGGCACCGCTTTATCTCTTCTTACTTGTATTGATCCCAATGAATTTCAGACGAGGGGGCTGGTGGTGCCTGATCTTTCTTTGCACAGTTTCACTATGCGATATGACAAGCAGTAACCTCTTCAAGGAGGTGTTTCAACGGCTCAGGCCGTGCAGTGATCCTGATTTCTTTCAGCATGTACGATTGGTAGTGGAACGTTGCGGAGGCAATTTCAGTTTCACTTCAAATCATGCCGCCAATCATTTCGGCATGGCAACATTCATTATCGTCACCCTTCATTCAGTTTTTCAAAAATGGGTATGGTTTGCTTTTTTGTGGGCTGCTCTTATTGGTTATGCCCAGGTCTATGTTGGCGTACACTATCCTTTTGATATTTTAGGCGGTGCCGCGATTGGTTTCGGCTATGGATGGCTGCTTGGCACATTCTTTAACAAGCGGTTCGGATTCGCTAACTTCGATCAATAACCAAGCCGAATAGCAATGGAGATATTTATTTTGGTTCTCTTGATTTTTGTTAATGCCCTGTTTGTAGTATCTGAAATAGCGCTGGTTTCGGTGAGGAAAGGGAGGTTGGAGGCATTGGCTGAACGAGGAGACCAAAAAGCAAAAAGGGCCCTTGATCTTTCCAATAACCCCGAGATTTTTTTGTCCGCAGTACAGATCGGAATTACCCTTATCGCCATACTTACGGGTGTTTATTCCGGGGAAAGATTTGGAGTTTATTTGGTTCCACTTTTAACAAATTTGGGCATACCTGAATCGTATGCTTTGAATGTTGCAATCGGTATCGTGGTAGTGATTGTTACTTTTTTATCGATCATTTTTGGTGAGCTTATTCCAAAACGAATCGGGTTGATAAGAGCGGAAAAGATATCCAAAGCGGTGGCCGGCCCCATTTTGTTTTTTGCAAGAATTATCCATCCTTTTGTCTGGTTATTGAATAAAGTCAGCAACCTGTTTTTCCTGATCTTTAATATTAAGAAATCAAAAGACGATGCCGTTACAGAAGAAGAGATCAAGACAATGATATCAGAAGGAACAGAGGCTGGCACCATCGAGGAAGAAGAACGGGAGATCATTGAGAGAGTATTTCATCTGGGCGACAGGAACATTACTTCATTAATGACACACCGGAGTGATATCATCTGGTTTGACCTTGAAGACAATGAAGAAAAGATCAAAGAAAAAATTATTACAGAGCCGCACTCGGTCTACCCGATCTGTGATAATGAAATTGATAATATAAAAGGCGTGGTTTCAATCAAAGATCTCTATGTCATCGATGACAGGACAAAGTTTAAATCCGTGATGAGACCCGCCATGTTTGTACCTGAGAACAATTCAGCATACCAGGTTTTGGAAAAATTCAAGCAATCAAAACAACATTCCTGCTTTATTGTGGATGAATATGGCACATTACAGGGAATGATCACGCTGAATGATATCCTGGAGGCGATTGTCGGCGATATTCCACAGCCGGATATGTCAGACTACGCGGTGCTGGAAAGGGAAGATGGAAGTTTTCTGGTCGATGCGCAAATCCCTTTTTACGATTTTCTCACTCGCTTTGATAAAGCCTCCTGGTTGCATGAAGGCGAACATGAATTTGACACGCTTGCGGGGTTTATTTTACATGAACTTGAACGCATTCCTCATACAGGTGATAAATTCGATTGGAAAGGCTTTCATTTTGAGATCATCGACATGGATGGTCACCGGATAGATAAAGTGCTGGTGAATATCAGCGAGGAGATAAGGGAAGATATGGATTGAATGGGTACAAGGTAGAAGATACCGGATACTGGATGCTGGATGCTGGATACTGGATGCTAGTTGCCAGTATCTGCCATCCTGCATCTAGAAACTGATACTTGCATTGGATGTCGGGTAATCCAGCTTTGTGCTCTTTCTGTTCCCGTTGACTGTCACGTGAATGATGTTGATCTGATCATCAAACAGATCGTGCATTAGCCTGTTGACAATATCGATCTTTTTAACGGAGGAAATATTTTCTGCCTGTACATAGCTGTACACGGCTTCCGCATCTCTTTCAAATCCGATATAAACCAGGTTACCCGGTTTGCCGTCAGCGGAAACAGAAAGATGTGATACGATATATTTTTTTACAACCGTATCCATGGCTGTCTTATCGGGTGGATTGATGAGATCGATCTTTGTTTGATAATTCTTAGCCAGCACTTTTTCAAAATCGTCGGTGAATATCTTGCAGGTGATCTCAAGGGTCTTATCGGTTGCATTGTGATTGATCTCCACCACGCTCACATGGAAGGGATGCGCTGTCGCCACCCCGTTGCTTCCTGCTTCATCCACTCGCAGTCGCAATGACGGGGAGGATTTAGATAAGTCATTCATTCCGCCCTCATTACACAATCCGGCTAATAAGATTTGAGGAATAAAAAGCCATTTATAGACCGATGAAGCCATTAAACCAATAGTTTTTAAGATTACAAATCTCCGGCTTATTTTCACGCTTGCCTGATTTGAGACGTTAAAAATAGGACAAGGGTTTGAAGAAAGCTTTCAATAATTATGAGCGATTTCGGTTTTTATTTTAAACTCGGTTGGGAACACATTATAAGCACGAATGCGCTGGATCACCAGCTCTTTATTTTGGTACTGGCCGCTATTTATTTATTGAAAGACTGGAAGCAGGTTTTGATATTAGTAACGGCCTTCACCATCGGCCATAGCATTACCCTGGCATTAAGTGTTTTTGACATCATCAGGTTTTCTTCAAAATGGGTCGAGTTTTTAATTCCATGCACCATTGTTTTTACAGCCATCGCCAATCTCTTCCAGAAAAAATTTACACCAAAGTCCGTACGCATAAATTATTTTTTGGCCCTGTTCTTTGGATTGATCCATGGAATGGGTTTTGCAAACAGCATCAGGTTCATGCTGGCATCAGACCAATCGATCGGGTGGGGATTGTTCGGATTTAATGTTGGGCTGGAAGCAGGACAAATAGTATTGGTGGTAGCTATACTTGTTGTTGTAACGATACTGGTAACATTGTTCAAAGTGAGTCGCCGGGATTGGGTGATACTTTCGTCCGGTGCAGTTTTTGGATTGTCGCTGAAGATGGCGCTGGAACGGTTGCCTTTTTGAAATTTCAAGTTCTTTGTAGCGAAACGTGAGAAGTGAAACGTGAGATTGCGTGTAACTCACTGACGATTGACGACTCACGAAACGCGAGACGTGAGAAGGAATGTTGCTCACGACTCACGATTGACGATTCACGAAAAGCTGAATTACGACCGAAAGTTGAACGCGGCGCTTCGCGCAGAGCAGGCTGTGGGTCGCAACGAACCTTAATAGTAGTACAAAGTTCATAATATTTAAATACAATAACGTCACATGAAAAAAGGTTTAATCATTTGTGCCGTGCAGTTGATAGTTGTTAACTGCATCGTGGCACAAAATATTCAGAATAATCCCGGCAGTAATCACGGGAATAAGTTTGAGCAGTTGGGAACTATACTTCCCACTCCAAATGAATACCGAACTGCCAGCGGTGCTCCCGGGCCGAAGTACTGGCAGCAGCGTTGTGATTATGACATTAAATGTGAGCTTGATGAAAAAAACCTAAAGCTTACAGGGAGTGAAACGATCACGTATTTCAATAACTCGCCGAATGAACTGACCTACTTGTGGCTCCAGTTGGATGAGAACCAGCACAGCTCAACAAACAATGCCAACTACCAGGATGGAAGCAATATGCAAACAAGGATCAACGCGGTAAATGTGGAACGAACTATCGATAACATGGGGCCAAATGATTTTGGATTTAACATCCTGAAAATCGTTGATGCAAACGGGAGATCTTTGAAATACACGATCAATAAAACGATGATGAGGGTTGAATTGCCGGCTGTACTAAAACCAGGGCAAAAATTTGTTTTTAAAATTGATTGGAACTACAGGATTGTAAACCGGTTGACAAAAGGCGGCCGTGGTGGCTATGAACTTTTCCCTGATAACAACAATTACATTTTCACGATGGCGCAGTGGTATCCCCGTCTTTGTGTTTATAGCGATTTCCAGGGTTGGCAAAATCACCAGTTCACCGGCCGCGGAGAATTTGCCCTGACGTTTGGAAACTTTAAAGTACAAATGACAGTTCCTGCTGATCATGTTATTGGCGCAACCGGCGAATGTCAGAACTATGCTCAGGTGCTAACTCCTGCACAAATGGCGCGCTGGCAAAAAGCGCAAACCGTAAAAGAGCCTATTGAGATTGTAACGCTTGAAGAGGCCAAGGCTTCAGAAGCAAAAAACCCGAAGCAGGTTGCTTCTGCTTCGCCCCGCAAGAAGACCTGGATATTCAAAGCCGATAACGTTCGTGATTTTGCCTGGGGAAGCAGTCCTAAATTTGTCTGGGATGCGATGCCTGTTTATGTGGACGGGAAAAAAGTGATGTGTATGAGTTGGTATGGCAAAGAAGCTTACGGATTGTATCGAAAGTTTTCAACGAAGGCCGTGGCTCATACAATTAAAACATACTCCAAATTCACGATTCCCTATCCATATCCTGTTGCACAAAGTGTAGAAGCAAGCAGTGGTATGGAATATCCAATGATCTGCTTCAATTTCGGCCGGACGGAAAAAGATGGAACATACAGTGAAGGAACAAAGAATGGAATGCTGGGTGTGGTGATCCATGAAGTAGGTCATAATTTTTTCCCCATGATCATCAACAGCGATGAACGCCAGTGGACCTGGATGGATGAAGGGTTAAATACCTTTCTCGAATACCTGACCGAAGAATTATGGGATAATAAATTCCCGGTAACACGGGGCCCCGCTCATACGATCATTGATTACATGAAGTTGCCTAAAGATCAACTGGAACCGATCATGAGCAATTCAGAGAACATTATTGGTTTTGGTCCGAATGCCTATTCAAAACCTGCCACTGGTTTGAACATCCTTCGCGAGACGATCATGGGCCGTGAATTATTCGATTATGCGTTTAAGGAATATGCAAGACGCTGGGCATTTAAACATCCTGAACCGGCTGATTTTTTCCGCACGATGGAAGATGCAAGCGGTGAAGATCTTGATTGGTTCTGGAGAGGTTGGTTCTTTGGCATTGAAGCCTGCGATATCTCGTTGGATACCGTAAAATATTTCAAACCGGACTTTACAACGTCACCTGTAAAAGATACAGTATTGAAAAGAACAATTCAAAAGCCCATTCTTAATTCATTTGAAGATGTCTCTAAAATAAGAAATCGTGAAGACAAGAACATAATCTTTGAAACAGACAAGGATACTACGCTTCGCGACTTCTACTGGAAATATGCAAGGGGTATTGAGCCTTATGATAGTGCCAGTTATTCTCTAACTACGCAAACCGGTAGCCCGCCCATCGATGAGGCAACAAGAGTTAAAGTGGAGAATAAACATTTCTATGAGCTGAAATTCACAAACAAAGGTGGTTTGGTCATGCCGGTGATACTGGAGTGGACCTATGCTGACGGAACCAAAGAATATGAGAAGATCCCGGCGCAGATCTGGAGAAAGAATGAAAAAGGTTTTACCAAAGTATTTATTAAAGACAAACAGGTAACAGCCATCAGGCTTGACCCGATGCGAGAGACGGCCGATATTGATGAAACAAATAACAAATGGCCAACTGTTTCAGAGCCATCTAAATTTACCGTGTTCAAGCAGGCAACAAATCCTTTTGCTCCTGTACCGGGGACAAAGAACCCGATGCAAAATTCGATTGAGAAGAAAAAGGCGTTTGCTCCAGTCCCCTAAAGGAAAATAATCGCAAGCACACAAGTTTGAAATGAGGATAAAACTTCAATCGTCCCGAAAAACCGGGACGATTTTTTTATTTTGAAGCATACATTTAAATAACCTTAGTAGAAAGCTTTAACCAGGTTAATAAACCTTATTACCTTATTTGGTAGCAATATAAGTAAAATGAAAATTGAATACCACAATCTTTACACTCATTTTATTTATACCACGCTTCATCGACAACCCCTAATTTCTGAAAAGAATAGAGAAAGAGTAGAAAAATATATGACAGGTATTGTAAATAATAATGATTCGCATTTATATTCCATTTATGCTAACCCGGAACACGTTCATTTCTTAGTTTCAAGATCACCAGGATATTCAGAAGAAACTCTTGCAGGTATTGTTGCCGAAAGTTCTGAGAAGTTCATCAACCAAAACAAGCTATCCAATGGCCTGTTTTCCTGGCAGGAAACGGCTTCTGCATTTTCGGTTTCAAAATCGGATGTGGATCGGGTTTGCAAATACATTCTCAACCAGCCAGAGCATCATAAGCGGATTAGTTTTGAAGAAGAATATGAGGAGTTCATTAGGTTTTATCAAAAAACACTACAGCCTTTTAATAAAATTTATTCGAAATAAGATAATAAGGTTGTTTCCTATGGATGGTTTTTCTACTAAGGTAATGAGGTTAGCTCCGGTGTATCTTGTTTCTACTAGAATCATAAGCCTGGGACCTGTATATGTTTTTTCTACTAAAGTAATAAGTTATGCGGTGTAACTTGAAGATAATAAGGTTGGTCCATGTATATGTTTTTTCTTCAATCAAAACAAGCTATGCCATGGCCTGTTTTCCTGGCAGGAAACGGCTTCTGCATTTTCGGTTGCAAAATCGGATGTGGATCGGGTTTGCAAATACATTCTCAACCAGCCAGAGCATCACAAACGGATTAGTTTTGCAGAATAATATGAGGAGTTCATTAGGTTTTATCAAAAAACACTACAGCCTTTTAATAAAATTTATTCGAAATAAGGTAATTAAGGTTGTTTCCTATGGATGCTTTTTCTACTAAGGTAATAAGGTTAGCTCCGGTGTATCTTGCTTCTACTAAAATATTAAGCTTGGTCCCTGTCAAAATCGGATGTGGATCGGGTTTGCAAATACATTCTCAACCAGCCAGAGCATCATAAGCGGATTAGTTTTGCGGAAGAATATGAGGAGTTTATCAGGTTTTATCAAAAAACACCACAGCCTTTTAATAAATTTATTCGAAATAAGGTAAATAAGGTTGTTTCCTATGGATGCTTTTTCTAAAGGTTAACTCAATAACAACAAACTTTAATTTAAGCATGTCTGGTTATTTTGACCGGCGGTGATGCCAGCAAACAGTTATTCACTACATTTATTTTTCAAAAGGCAATTTCATGAAAAAACTATTTTTTTTATTAACCGCCCACCTGGTTGTTTTTAGTTTCCTAACTGCACAGGACATCAAAAACAACGCTGCTTCAAATCATGGAAATAAGTTTGAGCAACTTGGAGGTATTTTACCCACAGGAAATGAATACAGAACCGCAAGCGGTGCACCGGGACCTAAATACTGGCAGCAGCGTTGTGATTATGATATCAAATGCGAATTGGATGAGAAAAATCTAAAGCTCACCGGGAGCGAAACGATCACTTACTACAATAACTCCCCGGACGTGCTTCCTTATTTGTGGCTACAGCTGGATGAAAACCAGCACAGCTCAAAAAATAATGCGGGCTATCAAAATGGAAGCACGATGTCACAAAGCGTTAGTTCAGAAAATGCTGAAGCAATGATCGATAGAACAATCCCAAATGATTTTGGAGTAAATATTGTAAAACTGACCGATGTTAACGGTAAACCGATAAAATATTTGATAAATAAAACAATGATGAGAGTTGATCTGCCCACCCCATTAAAGCCCGGGCAAAAAATGATCCTGAAAGTCGACTGGAATTACAGGATCCCTGACCGTTTCAAACAAGGCGGCCGTGGCGGTTACGAATATTTTCCTGAGGATGGGAATTATATTTTTACCCTGGCTCAATGGTATCCGAGGCTTTGCGTCTACAGTGATTTCCAGGGCTGGCAAAATCATCAATTCACCGGCACAGGTGAATTTGCATTGACCTTTGGAAATTTTAAAGTTCAAATGACCGTGCCTGCAGATCATGTGGTGGGGTCTACCGGCGAATGCCAGAACTATGCAAAGGTTTTGTCACCAATACAATTATCACGCTGGCAAAAAGCACAAACCGGAAAAGACATTACAGAGATCGTGACGTTGGAGGAGGCAAAAGCTGCGGAAGTGAGACATGCAAAGCAGATTGCTTCTTCGCCAACGGCGGATCGCAAGACTTACATCTTCAAAGCTGACAATGTTCGTGATTTTGCCTGGGGCAGCAGTCCCAAATTTGTTTGGGATGCAATGCCGGTGACTATTGAAGGGAAAAAAGTAATGTGCATGAGTTTTTATGCAAAAGAAGCGTATCCTATTTATCGCCGTTATTCAACAAAAGCCGTAGCGCATGCCATAAAAACCTATTCAAAATTTTCCGTTCCTTACCCCTACCCGGTTGCGCAAAGTGTGGAAGCCGCAAATGGAATGGAATATCCAATGATATGTTTTAATCCTGGTCGTGCAGAAAAGGATGGCACATATACTGAAGGATCAAAGAATGCCTGTATCACTGTTGTTATTCATGAGGTTGGCCACAACTTTTTTCCTATGATCATAAACAGCGACGAGCGCCAATGGACATGGCTGGATGAAGGATTGAACACGTTTGTACAAACTATCGCGGAAGAATTATGGGATAACAAATATCCGTCATGGGCAAAAGCCTATACAACTGCGGAGTACATGAAGTTGCCAAAAGACCAATTGGAACCTATTATGACAAATTCAGAAAATATCAATGATTTTTTTACAAACCAATACGTGAAAGTGGCGACCGCGCTGCATGTATTGAGAGAAACGATTATGGGCCGCGATCTATTTGACTATGCTTTTAAAGAATATGCCAGGCGTTGGGCATTCAAGCATCCAACGCCTGCCGATTTTTTCCGGACCATGGAAGATGCCAGTGGTGAGGATCTTGATTGGTTCTGGCGTGGATGGTTTTACAGCACGGATGCAACCGACATTTCAATTGACAGTGTAAAATATTTCAAACCCGAATTTATAATGGGAGGAAACGAAAAAGATACGGTGATCTATAGAAAGCTTGAGCAACCCAGGGTGCCGCGTTTTGACGACATTTCAAAAGTGAGAAACCGCGAGGACAAAAATATCATTTTTGAAACAGATGCTGACACGACTCTACGAGATTTTTACTGGCGCTATGCAAGAGGAATTGAGAAATATGATTCAACCTCTTATCCTTTCCAAATGAAAACGGGCAATCCCGTAATGGATGCAGAAACCAAAGCAAAGATCGCGAACAAACATTTTTATGAGATGAAATTCATCAATAAAGGCGGTTTGGTTATGCCGA
>DASTIZ010000193.1:0-5331 GCA_035717045.1 Chitinophagaceae bacterium | reverse complement strand
CTTCCATTGCATCATCGTTAAATTCAGAACCAAGCATTTTTTTCTCTATCTCATGTTTTTGCTCATCAGATAACCGGCCTTCCAGGTATTTTAGCAGAGTTTCCTGGTCCACGTCGGTGGATAAGTGGGATAGTATATCTTTTAGTTTGTCCGGCATCTAATATTACTTATTCATTTAATTATTGACTGTGTTCTTTCAATTTCTTTTCGATGATGATCTTCATGTTCCGTTTTCCATTCTGAATATAGCTTTTCACCTGCATCATCGTGTAGCCTGTTTGCTCAGATATCTGCTGGTAACTCTTCCTGTCGATATAAAACAAAGTTACACATAGTTGCTGGTCAGCGTTAAGTTCTTTCAATGCTTCACTCAAATAATCGTAGGTCTTTTCGTTCAGTAATAAGTCTTCTTTGTCGGTTTCTTCACTTTCTGCAGGAATCGATTCCCTTACTTCAACGGTGTTTTTCCCTGGTTTATCTCTCAATTGCATCAGGCAGTGATTTTTTGCCACCATGTAAATCCAACTTTTAAAATATTCAACGCGGTATTTCTGCAGTTCAGTAATGGCTTTCAAAAATATCTGCTGCACACTGTCTCTTGCCAGTTCTTCATTTTTCAGATACTTCATGCAAACACCAAGCAGGAGCAGGGTATATCGTTCCAGGAGGATGCCCAGCCATTGGTTGTCACGATCGGCGTAGAACCGTTCGAGCAATTCCTGGTCGCTTAAATGTTTGTGTAGTTTCGGGTTCACGATCTGAAAATAGCTAATTTCATTTTCTATGATGCGGGGAAGTACATTTTTCACAAGGTTTTATTCCCAGGGGGGCGTATGATGTCAGCGGCTTTGTTTCCGGGCTGATAAGGAGGTAAGAAAATATCTTTCTTATGAAAAGATTCCTTTCACCCATTTCATGAATAATGTATCCCAGCCGAGCATCTTAAAGGCCGTATAAAAAAGTACAACGGCAAATGTCTTTTTCAGTGTATCAGTAGTCAACGATATGGCGAGTTTACTGCCGAAATACGCACCCACGACAAAACCAACGGCTAACAGCCCGATCACCCTCAGGTCCATCGGTGTGCCCATTTTTTTACATTGATAATAATAATACAACGAGGCAATGATAACGACGGGAAGGGTCAGCACTCCCAGCGATGTTCCCTGTGCCTGGTGCTGGTTATAACTCAAAAAGAATACTAATGCCGGTACCATGATGATGCCACCGCCAACGCCCACCAGTCCGCTTAACATACCGGCCGCCAGGCCAATAATTATTACTGTTAAAACAATTTGTATTGTCATTTGCTGTTTGATATTTTGATTAACAGGTACCACTTATTCTCCGCTCCTTGATTTAAAAGTACTTTTATAAAAAGCAATTGCCTCATCAATTATTTTAATAGCGGTGTCTTTCTCCTGGAAATTATCAATGATCACTTTCTTATTTTCCAGCACCTTGTATTGCTCAAAATAATTTCTCAGTTCAGCAATAAAATGCGGCGGCAGTTCTTCCACGCTTTTGAGGTGATTCACCGAAGGATCTTTTGTCGCTACAGCAATGATCTTATCATCCATTTGCCCCTGGTCGACCATTTGCATGTTTCCAATCACTTTTGCTTCAACAAGACATAGTGGCTGGATCGATTGCGAACAAAAAACAAGAATGTCCAGGGGATCGCCATCCTGTCCCAGGGTTTGAGGGATGAACCCATAATTGATCGGGTAATGAAATGAAGAATAGATAACCCGGTCTAACTTTAACAATCCTGTTTCTTTATCCACTTCATATTTAGCACGACTACCTTGCGGTATTTCGATGACAGCATTTACGACATACGGGGCCTGCTTGCCATAATGGGCACCATGCCATGGGTGATAAACAGTTAGCATCTTGCCAGGATTAGAGTTTGAAGTTAAATAGGATAAAAAGCCGTTGGAAATTTATTTTTTTGGCTTATAATACAACACATCGACTTTTTCCACGGTGATCAGGCCGCCCTTCCCACATTTTTCAAACAAATCGCTGACTACCGAAAGGAAAGCATCAATTTTTTCAGCATTATCTATTATCTCGATCACTATCGGGAGATCTTCCGATAGTTCAATTAATCTTGCGAGATGAATATGACTGCTGGCTCCATACGACATGATACCCTTTAGTACAGTTCCGCCGGCCAATCCTTTTTCCCGGGCAGACAATAAGATGGCTTCATACAATGTTTGGTGACCGATCCGGTCACTTTCTCCGACAAACACTCTTAATAGTTTCGACTGACCCTGGAGTTCCATGTTACAGTAATTTTATTACGGTAATGCCACCTAATACTGCCGCAATTCCCAAAATGATACTTGCAAGAATATATAAAATGAAATAACTGATGTCACCGGCTCGGAAAAGGGTTAGGTTTTCAAATGCGAATGCAGAAAAAGTAGTAAACCCACCGCAGAATCCTGTGGTTAACAATAGCCGCCATTCGGGCGTTAGTATATTTGATTTTTCGGAAACAGAATAAAATATACCGATAAGAAAACATCCTGAAATATTCACTAAAAATGTTCCCCACGGAAATGCGTGAGGATAGAATTGATATACCCATCGCTGGCATAAATAGCGAAGTACACTACCTGCACTGCCGCCTATTGCGACCATGATAAGATTTTTGATCATCTGGGAAGCGTATCTTTTGGTTGAAATCTAAAATTCAGATCGATGAACCACCGCCCGTTTATTTTGATCACTTTTAATGAGTCGGGTGTATTGCTATAAGAGTTCGAGTAATGGACGATCGTCACGGAATCATTTACCTGGTGTGTTTCCTTTAAGAAACGAATGCTCGCTGTTTTAAATTCCTTCTTTTGGGCAGGTGTCCTGTTGTTATTGTAATAGTTCTCATAGGTGTCCATGGTTTGTTTATTCGTGGAATCATTAACAAGAAATGTTCTTGCTTTTGTATAATCTCCATCCAGTGCAGCCCGGATAAATTGTGATGCCGCTTCCAATTCGTTTTCCGGCGTAGGGGTAACTTCTGGCTCTTTGTTCGCAGAATCATTGCAGGCAAATAGAAGTAGCAGTGCAGCTAATGGAAAAAAGTTTTTCATTGATGCAATGTACAAAGTATTTTTCTTAGACCTCATCCCGACCTTCTCCAAAGGAGAAGGCCACCGGCGCACAGTCCTGCTTGATCAATCAGTCATCATTTTTAGAGAATACTGTTGATAGATGCTGAATAGAAACCCGATTGATGATGTGGTAGAAGAGAAGTTGAATAAAGTTTTGAAGTACCGCTCCTTCTCCCGTCATTGCGAACTGCGAGCGATGCGAAGCAGGAAGCAACGGAGAAGGAGATGGAGGATGAGGACTTCAGGGACGATAAGAAATGTTCAATGAACAATATTCAATACTCAACGTTCAAGTGGTTAATAGACTTTCAGAACGTTCAGGTGATTGACAGAACGGAAGCTTAATAGATTCCCCAAAGTTGACTACATAAATAAAACCTTCTAAGAGATCCTTACATCAACTCAGCCCTGCGTGTCGTGGGCTTTCCCTTTGGGATGATCGGGATGAGCCTCTCTCTTCTCTTCTTCTTTTCTTTCCTTATCGTAAGCTCTCAGTATTTGTTTTACGAGACGGTGACGCACCACGTCTTCCTCATCCAATTCAATATGCGCAATACCATCTATGTTTTTTAAGATACGGGAAGCTTTTTGCAAACCGCTTCGTTGATTCCTCGGAAGGTCAACCTGGGTAATGTCACCTGTAATGATCGCTTTCGCATTAGCGCCAATACGTGTCAGGAACATTTTCAATTGCAGGTCGGTTGAATTCTGCGCTTCATCCAAAATGATGAAGGCGTTATCCAGCGTACGGCCACGCATATAGGCGAGTGGAGCAATCTCAATCGTTCTGGTGCTCATGTAATAGCCAAGTTTGTCGGCGGGTATCATATCATCCAGCGCATCATATAACGGCCGCAAATAGGGATCGATCTTTTCTTTAAGGTCACCGGGAAGAAAACCAAGATTCTCACCGGCTTCAACGGCGGGGCGGGTTAAAATGATCTTCTTTACATTCTTATTCTTTAATGCACGAACGGCCAAAGCAACTGCGGTATACGTTTTACCGGTACCAGCAGGGCCGATTGCAAACACGATATCATTTTTTTCAGCCATCTGTACCAAACGCTTTTGATTGGCTGTTCTTGCCCGAACCGTTTTGCCGTTTGGCCCAAATACCAATACATCATTTGGATTGCGATCGATAAAATTATCAACTGTCTCAGCATCATCGCCGCCGAGTATCTGCTCAAAATAATTTTCACTCATGTGCCCGTTTCTTTCCAGGTACTGAACGATGAGCTCAATTTTTTCGCGGGCAGAGGTTACCTGCTCAGGCGATCCGCTAAGTTTTAACTGGGTACCCCGGGATAGAATTTTTAACAGGGGAAATTTCTTTTTCAGAATGTCGAGCTTGCCGTTATTTACGCCAAAGAACTCGATAGGGTTTACGGTTTCGAGGTTGATGATCGTTTCTGTCAATTCGCTGCTATTTTATTTTCTTTAATGCTGGTATAGGGTGGTTACCAGATTTCTCACAGCCCCGCACTTTCGGGACTTACCCCTTTGTGATTTAAAATAAAGACTTATATAAATCACTTCCTAAAGTTACTTATTAACAGCTGTGTAAACAAATTGTTGGTTAACAATGTTTGGTTAATTTTTTAACTGTAATCAGTGTTTTATGTATTCAACAATATTGAGAGGGCGTTGCCTTCAATTTGCTACTTCGTCACGCAAATTACTCAAGGGTACGTTCAGTTATATTTAGCCAAATTTGAAGGTTGATTTGGTTGCGTAACCTTTTTCCTGGAATTTTATTTTTCTTCTGTTTGCCTCACCTGCTGCCAATATTGTAACTTCTTGCTGGCAATCCTCGCAACGACGAAACACCGAAAGCTGGAATTGTTTGTACTTCCGGGAACTTCGTCGTTGCGAGGCCGACGTTTAAATGCAACGGCAAATAAGTTCATTAAGGCCGAGGCAAACTAAAACCAACTGACCAGTATCAATACAACCATTGCACAACGTCAACCAAACCTTCTTTAAGCGTCGTATCTTTACACAATGGAGGAAACGAAACCGATAAAACGAAGTAAAGAACTTGCCCCGCTCAGCCGCGAACATCATGACGGCCTGCTATTCGCCTGGAAAATAAAACAGGGACTCGCCAATGACACCCCGGTTGAAACAATTGTTGATTACACCCGCTGGTTCTGGAGCAATCATATCAAGCCACATTTTAAAGATGAAGAAAAGGTATTGGTAA
>DASTIZ010000192.1:0-2704 GCA_035717045.1 Chitinophagaceae bacterium | reverse complement strand
TTATAAAGGTAAAAGTCATTTATTTGCAGGTTACAATTTTTTAATTCACAGTGCATTTTTTTGGCATAAATGTTTCTACATTGGAGGAAATCATTCATCATGAAGAATCTATTCTCATTTTCTAAACTCGAGGTGGTAAATGACAGCATGCAATCACTGCATGATTTTATCAAGACATCGTACCAGGAAAATAGGGAATGGTTAGCGGAAAGTATTGCGTTTTTCAAAGATCTCACACAGATGGAAGAAGAGTTTCGTCGTGAACTTGCCAATAAAAATGACTACCGCATCTGTCTTGAGGGTGAAATGGTTTCCGAAAAAGAAGTATTATCAAGGCCCATGGAGGAAAATTATTGAAGTGAGTATTTTCACTACTAACTGATGATAGCCCGCAAACGCGGGCTATCATTTTTATTAATAGGCTTTACGACTTAATCACAAACATTTTGTCACAACCACGCATTACCTGGCAGAGATTAAATTTAATTACGTCCAGGCAGGATCTAATAGATTGTAACGATTCCAGGATGCTATTATTGATCAATACCGGAGAATTGTATCACCCGGTGTGATCATATCCGCATAGTCCCCGGTGATTATTTTGTTTTCGATGATGGTCAGAATTTCCTGTTCAATGTGTAGCTGAAATCATGATCGCCAACCAATAAATTTCCTTTTTCATCGGTGAAGATCAGGACACCTTCATCTAGTTTTAATAAGCGAAAAAGAGCGTCTCCATTTTCATCAAGAAGGTTGTAAATGATCTTTCCATTATTAGTTGTATTGATCTCCCACTTTCCTTGTTTCCCACCTTCAAGCCGGTAGCCGGTTCCCAATACCCGAAAAGACAGAGGCTCATTTTTCGCAGGATCACCATAAAGAACCAGGTACCATTTTAATTTGTAACACTGTTGGCTTTTTATCACCCCCGGCACGCCGCAAGGCGTTCTTCCCTGGAATGCTATCGAATCTTTAATTACGGTTTCTTTAACGGGGAGCGTTAACTGGTCATCTGGTGAGGGGTCAGTTTTATTTATCGCGTAACTCCATCCACCGTTTCCAATCATCAGGGTATTATCTTCATTTACGATGTGTAACAGGTTATTGTTTAGGCCGGCGAACTTAAGAGTGTGGTTACCGTTTTGCAACAGGTACATGTTCTTTTCTTCTTTTACTGAACCGCTGAATGAGACATTTTTTCCGCCATCATAAAACCCGTTTGTATTGGGTTTACCAATGCCGTAATTACATTCCAAAGTATATCTGGCACTGTTGATAGACAATTTCCACCTGATAAAATCAATCGAATCGGTTGTCGGGATACCCAAAAAAATTCTGACCGGTACGGATGCCGGCGTACTGCCGGTATAGTTTGTTTCTTTGGAGCTGGCACATGAAGTGAAGAGAACAAAAGTGATGACTGTAGCAATGATTTTCATGACAAACGATTTGCCCCGAATTTCCAATATGTCCGGGGGTCCGGGAACAAAACTACACCTCCGGCATTTATTGCTTGACGAAAAGAATCTAAAGCCAGGCTGGTTTCCGAAAAAGAATAAGGGATAATACAAAGCAAACGGTTAACGCCATTTACCGCAAAATCCTCATGAATGACCAGTTCTTATTGAGTCAGTTTAATTAAGCCGATGTCGGTGATCTCGCCATCCGTGACCAGGATGCTCTCTCTTTCTGCATTTTTATAAGGAAGGTTTGCTTCAACAACAAGCTTCCAGCTTCCGGGTTTTACATCCATTATAAAACTACCGGGTGCGGGTATTATCGAAACAGTGTCTTTACCACTCACGGCCCAGATTCTTTTTGCTCCATCCGGTGGATCAATTGTCCCCTGTATGCCTGATCTGAAGTTGGAGGCAAATGTTGAAACAAGTATAAGGGAAACTACAACTCCTAAAAAATTTTTCATAACGGATCTTTTTAATTATAAGGTCATTACGGTAGCAATTTCCCAATAGCAGGTAAACTACTTCATAAAAGACAACTACCATGCCATCAAGAGGTAATGTGAAAAACCCGGCTTTGATGACTGGCTGGCTTGGTGTTTGTCTTGTGTAATTAAAATTCACTGTTATGGATCCTAAACAGCAATTAGCATTAATGGATAAGATCATTCGTGAACTGGATGATCTTAAAAACTCCCAAACTTCATTGTTAAAAAAAATTGCGCAGATAGAAGCTGATAATATCAACCTTGGTATCGGTGTGCTCAGTGATGGTCTACCTGACCTTCACGAAGAGGTTGATCACGGTTTACAAAAAGTATCTGAGATCCAGGATCAATTTACAGAGTACAGGAATAAATATGAAAACGATAACCAGCGATTTCTTGTAGAGACGCCTGCGAAATAAGTTTTTGATACCCTATTCCGGCGCATATGTCGGAAACACACCGCTAAACAGTCGCTTTTCCACCCCGGCTGTATTATTTTTTCATGGCAACTTTACATCGACAAAAAAGAATTGCAATGAAACAGTTTCTTCTGACGATCGCTTTCAACAGGTATGTACTGGTTGCGATGGCCATAGCTATCTTTTCCATCAATAGCCCGGGCCAATCAAAAACAGGCTATGCACAAGTAAACGGTCTGAAAATGTATTATGAAGTTCATGGTTCTGGTAAGCCAATAGTTCTATTACATGGGGCATTCAATACCATCAATATGGCCTTTGGCCAATTGATACCTGA
>DASTIZ010000191.1:0-5032 GCA_035717045.1 Chitinophagaceae bacterium | reverse complement strand
CTTCCTAACCGCATCACTAATGGTACGCTTCCTGCGAGAATTAAAAAGCTGATCAACAGAGTAAGCTTTTTCCATTTTAAACACCAGCGAAGAATGGGAGAATATAAAAAAATAAAAAACCGGGAAATGGGATGTTTGCTTTCAGGCCTCACTTTTCCTTTGAGCAGAATGACCATGAGCACAGGTACAAGAAATATCGCAACAAAAGCAGAGCCAATCATGGCAAAAGTTTTTGTCCATACCAGCGGTGAAAAAAGCTTATGCTCCTGGCCGGTTAAAAACAAAATAGGGCTGAATGAAACCAGCGTAATTAATATGGAGCTGACAACTGCTTTTGCAATCAGTTTAGATGAAGATTCGATTTTTTGTTCCCTTTGTAGTTTCGTAAGCATACTATCTTTTTAATCGGTTTCGCCACTCAGGGATTTCATTGCATTCTCCACCATCACGATTCCGGCATCCACAAGATCGCCGACGGCCAATGCCACGCCGGCAAGCGACATAATGTTGGAAGTAATACCAAACCATTTCATCAAAATAAAAGCTATCAACACAGACAGGGGGATGGTGATCACAACAACCAATGCACTTCGTACATGTAATAAAAAAATGAAAAGCACAAGGCATACAATGATGATTTCTTCAATCACAGCTTGTTTTAAAGTAGCAATGGTTGCCTCTATCAAATCGGAACGGTCATAAGCAGTTTTAAAAGTGACCCCTGGTGGCAGGCCTTGTTGTACATCAACCAGTTTTATTTTGAGCCGGTCTATCACATCCTTGGCATTTTCTCCATAACGCATTATTACAATTCCCCCTACTTTTTCGCCTTCACCATTTTCTTCGATGATACCGAGTCGTAATTCTCCACCCATTTGCACGGCGCCAAGATCTTTAATGCGAACAGGGATGGAATTAATGGTTGACACCGGGATCTCTTCGATCTGGCTAATATCTTTTATATAGCCTAATCCCCGAATGATATAACCGATATCGGATTGCTCAAATTTTCTCCCGCCAACATCATTGTTATTGATTTTGATCTTATTCACCACGTCCATTAATGAAATGTTGTAGTACTGTAATTTGACGGGATCGATGACGACCTGGTATTGCTTCTGAAATCCTCCGAATGAAGCGACTTCGCTTACACCTTCCACAGTTTGTAATGCAAAACGTATATACCAATCCTGCAATGCCCTCAGTTCCCCAAGATCATAACCCGGCCCATCTAATGTGTACCAATAAACATGTCCTAAACCCGTACCATCAGGACCCAGTGTTGGGGTGACACCTTGTGGTAATAGTCGCTGAGCAGAATTCAGCCGTTCCAGCACCCTGGTTCTTGCCCAATAGATGTCGGCATTATCATCAAATATTACAAACACAAAACTCATCCCGAACATGCTATTGGCCCGGATGTTTTTTACCCTCGGGATTCCCTGCAGGTTGCTGACGAGTGGATACGTCACCTGGTCTTCGATGATCTGTGGATTACGACCCATCCACTCCGTAAAAATGATCACCTGGTTCTCTGATAGGTCAGGAATAGCATCCACCGGCGTAGTCTTCACAGCATAGACACCATAAATAATAACACCAGCCGCGACCAGTAAAACAATGATCCGGTTACGAAGTGCAGCTTCTATCAGTCTGGAGATCATGATTTCTGTTTTTAACAAATGCTATTTTCAAAGCGGGATGGATTATCACTTTCAAGGTAAGATGCTACTAAACACATCAAATACTTTTTCATAAAATTTTTTGAATTCCGGCATTAAACATAATACCACTAGCCAGGCAATTGATTATTACCTGACCTCAACCCGATAGTAGTATTTAAATACGGAAGACGCAGTTGCGGAGAAGAATTTCTACACCACTCTTTATCGGAGGCGCGTGGTTAGTTGAGTAATCTTGAGGTATATTAGAAAAATGATCAGCTTCGTTATTACAAAAAGAGGGTGCTGCATTTTTTAAACCCTGGGGCGTCTGAATTGTGTTATCTGTGGTTTTTTGATCAGTCGTATTCTTTACATATTTGTATTCATCTTTGCAGCAGCCGTCATCAGTTGTCTTATGGCCCTTTTCCATTCCGCAAGTACCGCATGTTGAACTGTTACTATGCCATAAGCCCCAACCGACAAGCTCGTCCATGCAATAATGAAGGTGAATTGTAGCACTTATCGAAGTACCTAAATACAGGATGGCTAATATGGCTACAACAAATTTCTTCATGTCATATTTTAAAGCAACACTATGGTTTATACATGTCAAAGATGACAAATTTTCGTCTAAAATTCATCTGACGTATGTCACAAGAATCCATGACGAATATCATCATTGCGGTCTTAAAGAATTGGCCTTAGGTTCTCTAAGTCAATCAAATAATATCCCTTTACAAAACTTCATTCTGTTTCTTTTTGGCACTGAAATAATTTTCAAGTGCTCTCTTTCCAAACCGCTTAAATACTACAGGCGTTACAACTATATCCAGCAGGGTTGAACTGATTAATCCACCCAGAATTACTGTTGCCACCGGGTAAAGTATTTCCTTACCGGGGGCCGATGGATCCAGCGTTAACGGAATTAACGCTAACGCTGCCACTAATGCTGTCATTAATACCGGCACAAGCCTCTCCTGTGATCCACGAATAATCATTTGATCATTAAAAGTTTCCCCTTCATGCTCCACAAGATGGATATAGTGTGAAATCATCATTATCCCGTTTCTGGATGCTATACCGGTAAGTGTAATAAAACCGACCAATGTTGCGATTGAAAAAACACCACCGGTTAATAACACAGTAATTACACTTCCGATCAGGGCCAGGGGAATGTTCAGCATTATCTGCAGGGTAATTTGCCAGGATTTAAAATGGCTGTAAAGCACCAGGAAAATACCGGCAAATGAAAACAGGCTTAAAATGGTTATTAGCCGGGAAGCAGATTGTTGGCTCTCAAATTGTCCACCCCATTCAATGTAATAACCCTGCGGAAGCTGGAGGTCACTTTGTACTGCCGCTCTCATGTCTGCTACGGTACTTCCCAAATCCCTTCCCTGGACATTGGCCGATACAACGATTCTTCTTTGAGTATTTTCATGATTGATTGCGTTGATGCTGTTTTCCAATGTAACCGATGCGATTTGATGCAAAGGGATTAAAGCTCCGTTTGCAGTGGCGATTGGCGTATTCCTGATCTGATCGAGGTTTGATCTGACGGAATCATTTACCCGTAATACCAGGCTAAAGCTTTGTTGTCCCTGGATGATCTGGCTGACTTCCTTTCCATTATAAAAGGTTTCGAGTTCCTGGGCCACTTCACCAACCTGCAGCCCGTACTGTTTCACTTTCGCTCTGTCTATTCTTATCATCAGTTGAGGTATCATAACCTGGTTCTCCACCTGAGCATCAACCACACCTTCAATTCCTGAGATTATATTTTGTGCCGCGTTTGCAGTAGAACGTAGCGTCAACAGATCATTTCCAAAGATCTTGATCGCGACCTGTGCTCTTACACCTGATAATAAATGATCAAGCCTGTGGGAAATCGGCTGACCTATATTTATGCTCACACCTTTTAGCACATCAAGGTTATGTCTTATATCTTCCATAATAGCATCTCTATCCCGTCCTCCCTCTTCATCAATGAGTGCCACATCGATCTCTGAATAACTTGGTGGTTCGGCGTGTTCGTCCAGTTCTGCCCTTCCTGTTCTTCGCGACGTGAGGGCAACTCCTTTAACTTTCAGAATCTGTCTTTCCGCAATATTTCCGATCTTATGAGATTCTTCCAGGGATGTTCCGGCAGGTGCAATGACAGTTACAGTAAAACTTCCTTCATTAAAAGGAGGTAAAAATTCAGTTCCAAAAAAAGGAACGACGGCAAATGCCGAAACAATCAATATAATAGAACCCACAATCACGGCCTTTGTTCTCCGCAAACTCCAGTACAAAACTTTTAAATCCTGCTTTTTAAGCCATCTCACAAGGGGACTGTCATGCTCTGGTGAGGAGCTGATTAAATCAGTAGTTGATCGTAAAATCTCTTTCGACTGCTTAGGCTTTCTCTTCCAGAACCTGAGGTCTACGTGCCTTAAATGTTTTTGTTTACTCAGAAGATAGCTGCAAAGAGCAGGAGTAACGGTGAGGGAAACAAATAATGAAGCAGTAATCGAGGTTATGTAAGCTATGCCTAACGGAGCAAATATTCTTCCTTCGATGCCCTGCAAATAAAATAAAGGAATAAAAACAAGCACAACAATGATTGTGGCATAAACAATTGAGTTCCTGACCTCGCTGCTCGCCTCGTAAATTACCTTTAGTAATGATCTCTGCTCCTCCTTTGGCAATGCCCAATTCTCTTTAAGCCGCCTGTAAACATTTTCCACGTCGACGATAGCGTCATCCACAAGTTCTCCAATAGCAATCGCTAATCCGCCAAGAGTCAGTGTATTTATTGAGATGTCAAACATCTTGAAAACAATCGCCGTAATAATTAGTGAAAGTGGAATTGCTGTGAGGGTAATGATCGTCGTTCTAAAGTTTAGAAGGAACAGGAACAGAATAATGATCACCAGAATAAAACCATCGCGAAGAGCATTTTCAACATTAGTGATTGAGTGCACTATGAAATTTCTTTGCTGAAATACTTCAGTGTGGATCTTTACATCTTTTGGAAGTGTTGACTGTATTTCCTGAATTGCCTCCAATAGATCGTCTGTCAATATAACTGTACTTGCAGTAGGTTGTTTTTCTATACTTAGAATAACGGCTGGTTTTCCATTGAAAGAGCCTTCGCCACGTTTTATACCTCCCCCCAGTTTGACATCGGCTACCTGTTTAAGTGTCAGAATTGCTCCCTTTTCTGATCTTATAACTGTATTGGCAATTTCATTGATATCAGTTGTTCTCGCAATATTCCTGATCAATACCTCCGATCCTGCATTATTGACAAAACCACCGGTAGTGTTTTGATTCGTCAGTTGAAGTGCAGCATCTATATCATCAATGGTCACATTGAACTGGCG
>DASTIZ010000190.1:0-5058 GCA_035717045.1 Chitinophagaceae bacterium | reverse complement strand
TCTTTGAATACAAGTCTACCATCGCTGAAAAACGTTAGCTCGGTACTACCACCACCCACGTCTATGTATAAGTACGATTCATCCCTGGTCATACTTTCGGCGATATGATTTTCATAGATCAATGAAGCTTCTTCCTGCCCTGAAATGATCTTGATTTCTATTCCCGTTTCCGCTTTTACTTTTTTGATTATGTCAGCGCCATTTGTTGCATCGCGCATGGCAGAGGTGGCACATGCTTTTACATGTTTCACCTCGTACACATCAAGAAGTAGTTTGTAGCTTTTTAAGGTCTTTATGATCTTTTCGACTTTACCAGGAGGGATCTCGCCCTTGTCAAAAACTTCAAACCCGAGGCGGAGTGGGGCACGAATGAGTGCGGCCTTGATAAATTCCGGATTTCCCTGGGGTCCATTTACTACATCAGATATCAGAAGGCGGGCTGCATTACTTCCAATATCAATTGCTGCTAACCTCAACGTTTATGGGTATTTGGGTTTTTTTGTAAAGATATTTATAGGTTTCAACCTGGCTGCGAATCTTTTTCCTCCCTGTGTTAATATAGTCGTTGCTCAATTCATTATTAAGTCGTCTTGCCTTTACATTATCGTTGAGTTGTATATCAAGAATATCTTTTATCTCCTGTTTTATGTGTTCATCCGTAACCAGGCAGCTTGCTTCAACACGGTGGTCAAGATTCCGTACCATCCAGTCAGCGGAGGATATATAAAGTCTCTCCTTCCCGTTGTTATGAAATATCCACACCCTTGCATGTTCGAGGTATTCATCAACAATACTGATCGCATTTACGGGCTTCGTATACTTTTTGCTTTCTGATCGCATGCAAAATATTCCACGGACAACTAAATTCAGCTCAACGCCTACCTTGGCAGCTTCATTCAATTTCATGATCAACGATTCGTCGGAAAGCGAATTCATCTTAAGTGTAATGGCTGCAGGCTTTTCATTCCTGGCATTCTTAATTTCAGTTTCAATGTGATCAAATATTTTCTTGCGCAGGATATCCGGACTTGGAATTACCACCGAACATTCCTTAAGATATTGAGTGCCGAGTCTTGGGGTTTCCAGGAAATTAAAGATCCGGTTTATATCGGCCATGATATCCTTATTGCTGGTAAGCAGACAATGGTCAGCATATATTTTCGCTGTACGTTCATTCAGATTCCCCGTGCTTACAAAACCATATTGAGTTGTTTTATCATGCACCCGTTTTTTTATCAGGCAAATTTTTGCGTGAACTTTCATATCGGGCATGCCTAGTAATACTCTTACACCTTCCTCTTCAAGACGTTCCTTCCACTCAAGATTTGCTTCTTCATCAAACCTGGCTCTCAGTTCAAGCAACACCGTCACCTGCTTATCGTTGCGGACCGCATTGATCAATGCGTTCATGATCTTTGATTGTGGTGCGAGCCGGTAAGCAGTCACTTTTATGGTAGTAACGTCAGGGTCAATGGCTGCTTCACGTAACAAGTCGATAACGGGATCGAATGAATGGTAAGGAAAATGAAGCATGATATCCTTCTTCATAATCGCGTCGGTCACTCTTTCTTCCCGCAGATCGAAATGGAGAAACGGTTTGCGTCTTTGACTTTTTACTTTGAAAATATGTTCGGGAAACTCCATAAAGTCACGGAAGTTATGGATACGGCCGCCGGGAATGAGGTTATCCCGCTTGGTAAGATTTAGTCTCCGGATCAGATATTCCAGCATTCCGGGATCCATTTCACGATCGTAAACAAATCGTACCGGTTTCCCCTTTTTTCTGTTTTTTAAGGCTTTTTCAAGCTTTTGAATAATCGACGTGTGAATGTCATTATCGATATCGATCTCGGCGTCTCTTGTCACTTTGAAAATATACGACGAGTACTGGTCATAACCGAAGTAAGAAAATATTTCGGGGAGATTGAACCGGATTACATCTTCAAGCAAAATTATGTGATGTTCATCGGGGCGGGGAGAAGGCAACAGAATAAAGCGATTTAGTGTGGCCGGTATTTCAATCAACGCATACTTCCTTTTCAATGCACTTTCTTTTTTCCACATCACTACGGCCAGGTAGATCGACTTGTCACGAAGTGCCGGAAAATTGGGAATACTCTCGATCATCAGCGGAATGATATTCGTGCTCACTTCATCTTCGTAATACCGCGTTACAAAATCCTGCTGTTCACGGTTCAGTTCATTTTCTTTTACAAGAAATATTTTTTCATTCTTCAATTCAGCAAGTATGCTTTCCCAGATGCGATTGAATTCACTTTGCTGATTCAATACCGTCATTTGTATATCATCAAGAATTTGTTGTGGGTTATCTTCAAGATGCATTTTTGATTTCTCCCCAAAGCTTACCATCCGCTTTAAGGTAGCCACCCGCACCCGGAAAAATTCGTCCAGGTTATTAGAAAAGATACCGAGGAAACGAATCCGTTCACGCAATGGCACGGTGGTATCGGCGGCCTCCTGCAAAACTCTTGCATTAAATGATAACCAGCTTACGTCCCTGAAAATAGTCTTATGCTTCTTGTCCGGATTCATAGATCAGCTTAATGATGATGGATAAAATTAAGGAAGTGGTCCGACGAAAAATATTAATTTTTACTCTGGAGCAGGGGTCGGTATCCCGGTCACAGTCTCCATGTTCTTTCCCTTGTTATAACGTGATATTAATCCAAAACAGATCATACCGCCAATGAGAATGATCGCAGTTTGTGCAGCCCACATCAGCCACCCCGAGGCATTCCCGGTTGTGTCGGGATCAAGCCCATAAAGACCTAATAATTGCGCGATAAGAGCAGGATAAGCACCGATACCATTTGGTGTAAGAATGATCCCAATGGTACCTACCACCAATGCCGCCAAACCCGCAGGCAATCCTAAATACTGGGTTTCCTTAAGTGCGTATAAACCCGCTGTTGATGCGAGCAGATACATAGCCCAAATTAGAAAGCTGTGAAAAATGAATAATCCCTTATGTTGGAGGTACCGAATACTCGAAAGACCGTGAATGATGTTTTTTATCACTTTTTTTATCCTGGCAATGATATCAATATGACCAAATCTTTTTAATACTATATAAAAGACGATGAGAAACAAAATGAAGATCCCGCTTGCAATCATTAATTTTCTTTTGGAAAGATTGCCGGCCTTGTCATGAAAGAAGCTTTTCAAAAGATCGGTCATCATCTGTCCGAAAATATCTCCCTGCAGGATGATCGCAAGAATAAAAACAATGAGGAGACACACAAGATCAACGGCTCTTTCGATCAATATCGTGCCGATCAGTTTATCAACTTTGAATTTTTCGTACCGGGCAAGCAAGCTGCATTTAAAGACTTCTCCCAGCCGTGGCGCACCGGCATTTACCAGGTACCCGATCATTACCGTCGCGAAGGTGTTAAAGGTGGAAGGTCTGTATCCCAACGGTTCCATCAGCAATTTCCATCGTAAAGCGCGGCTGTAGTGAGCCGTCAGCAAAAACAATATTACCGGGAAAATAATCCATTTACGTCCGCGGGCAACAGCGCCTTTTATCTGTTCCCATTTTTCGTAGTCAATATTTCTTACCGACAGCCATACGAAGAAACCACCCAGGGCAAGGAAGAACAGGTATTTTAAAATAGTAAGAAATTTCGCTTTCATAAGATGCGCGGGCTACAGTTTATTTCCTTCTTTTGGGAACACTATCCACGGTTTAAATTTTTTTGCTTGTTCAAATTCCATTGATGAATACGAGATGATCACCACAATATCACCCACCATTCCTTTCCGGGCGGCCGGTCCATTTAAACAACAAATCCCCGAACCTTTTTTTCCCTTTATCACATAAGTCTCTATTCGCTCCCCGTTATTTACGTTTACAACCTGCACTTTTTCGTTTTCAATCATGTTCGCCGCATCCATCATGTCTTCATCGATTGTGATGCTGCCAACGTAGTTCAGGTTTGCTTCAGTGATCACAGCACGATGGATCTTTGACTTCAACACTTCAATTTGCATACGAACAAAAATACACGATTGAAGTTTAAAAGAAAGTTATGGATTGAGCACCATATTATCAATTAAACGCACATTTCCAAGAAAAGCGGCTGCTAAGGCAATAATTTTTTGTTTTCCATCCCAGGCGTCAACCAATTGAAGCGTAGTGGCGTCGGCCACTTCGACATAATCAACTTTAAAGCCTTTTTCAGTCAATGAAGACAAAGCAGCTTTCTTTAATTGCTCTACCTTCATTGCATACAGGTTTGATTTTATAAAAAGCAGTGTCTTGAAAATCGCGTTCGCCTTCTTTCGCTCCTCCTCATTTAATCGTGTATTCCTGCTGCTCATAGCAAGTCCATCATCTTCCCGAAGGGTCGGACAGATGCTTACCCGGATTTTATCGCCGAAACCAATTAAACGTATCAACTTTTGTATTACCAAGCATTGCTGATAATCCTTTTGTCCGAGGTATAAATTATTTGGTAAGACGATCTCAAGCAACCGATGCACAACCTGGCAAACGCCCTGGAAATGCCCGGGCCTGTATTTCCCTTCAAGTATAGTTTCCAGGAATCCGAGATCATAATGGCTTAAATTATTTATGCCTGCCGGGTAAATGTCGCTTACTGAAGGGAGGAACAATACGTCACACCCGGCAATTTCCAATGATAAAATATCTTTCTCAGGCGTAATGGGATATTTTTTGAAATCCTCCGGATCATTGAACTGAGTAGGGTTCACGAAAATGCTTGAGATGACTTCGTCGTTCTCTTTTTTCGCGGCTTCAATCAGTGAAATATGACCCGGATGCAGGGCACCCATCGTGGGAACAAAGCCAGTTCTATTTTTGGCTGACCTCTTATTCTTAAGAAAGCTATGTATTGCGCGAGGCTTGTTAAAAATTATCATATAGCAGTTAACTCTCTTAGGTTTCGTAAATCAACTTCAGAATAAAAGGATTACCTTTGCGGCCAATCCCCAAAAACCTCCGTTTTCGGGCTTAAATTAAACACATAAAATGTCAGCAAAGAAAAGGATATTATTCATTGCTAATGAAATGTC
>DASTIZ010000189.1:0-2353 GCA_035717045.1 Chitinophagaceae bacterium | reverse complement strand
CTTTTGAAAATTCTTTTGCCTTGGTGATGTCGTCGGCTTTCATTCTTATCAATACCGTATTGGTATCACCTATGCCCCTGCCGATACGAAGCAGTGTGAGACCGCTCGCTTTTCTGTCTGCATCATGGGCATGAAAAACAGAAAGCCATAAATCAAATGAAGGAATGGGGTGTTCCACAACCATCATTTCGTAGGGATCAAAACCCGGCTTAACAGAAACCATAGTAGTCGCAGGTGGAGTATGCTCAAGATTCGGCTCAGTCTTACTCTTCGTGTCACTGCCGCAGGAAACACAACATAAAACCATCGGGATCACAAACATTGTTTTGGACTTTCTCACGATTATTGGCTTTAATGAAGTAAACTCTATCAGGGAAAATACAACTTTTAGTGATAGAAAAAAATATCACTACTTTAAGGGTCATTACTTCAAGAATTCTATTTTCATCCTTTTGTTTGTGAATACGCGGAGACCGTGATAATAGCAGACCAGGTAAAGAGGTTTCGGTTACTTTGTTATTTGGCTTAAATAAATATAGACGAAGGCATTAAAGATCTTTCGCGCATAAAAAACAGTAAAAACTTTACAGCTTGCAATACAGAAAAGATCATTCTTCCTGGATCTCTTCAAAAAGGTTAAGACGCTTCTTTAAACGTCTGATTTCGCTTTGCATCTCCTCAATGCGGTGAAGAAGCTCACTGATAACCTGGATACCTTCCAGATTAATGTCCAGGTCACGATGAAGTCTCACGATTTGTTCCAGCCGCGGCAATTCCTCCGCATGAATACATAAGGCCTGGTCCACAAAGATCGTTTCTATCATGCCATGCTCTTTCAGGTCATGGATGAATGATATCTCGAGATGATGACTCGCACAGAACTCATCTGCAATTATAAAATCCTGTGTCATGGAGATGATAGTTTTGATAATTGTTCAAATAACTCTTTTTCCTGTCCGGTAAGATTAGTCGGGATCCTTACATTCAATGTAATGACCAGGTCACCAAACTCACCTTCTTTTCTATAAACCGGGAATCCCTTTCCCTTTAACCTTACCCGGGTTCCGTTCTGCGTACCAGGCTTTATGCTCAGTTTGGCTTTTCCATCAAAGGTGTCGACGGTGATGTCGCCACCCAAAACTGCGGTATAAAGATCAATGTCAGCATTTGCATAAAGATCTTTACCATCACGTTTGAATTTGCTATTGTTAATGATCTGAAATTCGATATACAGATCGCCGTTTGGACCGCCATTAATACCCGGTCCACCATGACCTTTGATCTTTATTTTCTGGCCATCCTCAACGCCCGCGGGAATCGTAATACGAATGCTCTTCCCATTTACTGTTAATACCTGCTGATGGGTTTTATAAACATCAGCAAGGTGTAATTGAAGCCCTGCATGATAATCTTCACCGCGAAACTTTGCTTCCCTTCTTGAATAATTACTTCCCCTTCCACCAAACATCGAATTAAAGAATTCTGAAAAATCACCCTGGTCAAAATCACCGCTAAAGGTTTCGCTATAACCTCCCCGCTGTTGTTGCGACCTCCTTGCCTGCTCAAATTGTTCGGCATGCTGCCAGTCCTTCCCATACTGGTCATACTTTTTTCTTTTCTCAGGATCACCTAGTACCTCATTGGCCTCATTGATCTCCTGGAATTTCTTGTGTGCCTCTTTATCGTTGGGATTAAGATCGGGATGCAGCTTTCTTGCCATCTTACGATAAGCCTTTTTAATTTCATCTTCCGTTGCATTCTTACTGACACCAAGTACCTGGTAATAATCTTTAAACTCCATTCAAACCTTTCGTTTTAGGGCACCAAAGTTAAAAACATATGCCAATAATATCTTCATAACATTTCTGATATCAAAAGTCCAACCATTTCTGTACCGTAACAGTTATTTTTTGTTGGTCCGTTCTGTCTTACTTTCACCCCATGCATCCACAGATCCAAAAACTATTGAAGTGTGTTGAACTGGAAGAACAAGAGCAGGGCGAACGATACCGGCTGGATCAGCAGCATACATTAAAAGTTTTGAAGGCCGAAGGCTTGGCATTGCACCCGATCATTGTTACAAGAAAAAGTTTTGGCTATGCGGAATATCCTGAGATAAGTTTTAAGCTTGGCTTTCCACCCGGTACAAATTTGTTTAAGGATGGATCAGCCATTGAATGTTTTTATACAGGGGAAGAACCGGTGAAAGGCGTTTTGTTAAGTCTCGACGGAATGAATGGTGAGTTCCGTTTATTCGCCCCGGATTTTCCCGATTGGATCGAACATGATGGCGTGGGGATCAAACTCGCACCGGATACCCGTACGACAGAAATAATGAAACGTGTACTCATCG